>JAPUKI010000177.1 GCA_027295745.1 Acidobacteriota bacterium | reverse complement strand
GATGACCTTGACTTCTCCCATGTGTCCGGTTGCTGAAACACTGCCTCCGGAAGTGGAGTCCAAAATCGGTAAGGTTTCCGGGGTCACCGAGGCATCCGTTGAGGTGGTGTGGGATCCACCCTGGACCATGGAGATGATGTCAGAGGCTGCCAAACTACAGCTGGGAATGCTGTAAAGAAGAAAGTTCGGGGACAGGCCCAAGAATTCTCCCCGAATTCGGGGCCTGTCCCCGAACTTTCTTCTCGAACCTCCATTCTGAAACATCCAGACTCCTCTTCTGCTAAGCTAGAGGCCAGGCCTATGTGTGGAATTCTCTGTTATCTTGGCAAGCGACCGGCCCTCCCTATATTGCTGGAGGGACTCAGGAAGCTGGAGTACCGTGGGTATGATTCCAGCGGCGTGGCGATTATGGAGGGCGGGGAAGTCTTCTGCCAAAAGGCGGTCGGCAAAATCCAAGCTCTGGAAGCCAATCTGGCTGGTGTGACCTGGCAAGGCTCTGGCGGCATAGCCCACACCCGGTGGGCTACCCATGGGCGCCCCTCAGTGGAGAATGCTCATCCACAGAAGGATTGCCGAGAGAAGATCTTTATCATCCACAACGGCATTATAGAAAACCACCAAAGCCTGAAGAAGCAACTGCTGTCGCTGGGTCACCGGTTTTGCTCAGATACGGACACAGAAGTTCTGGCACACTTAATTGAGGAGCATTACCAAGGAGATCTGGAAGAAGCGGTGAAGGCGGCCCTCCGGCTGGTTGAAGGAGCTTATGGGATCGGCGTCATCTGCGTGGATCATCCGGAGGAAATTGTGGTGGCTCGTAAGGGAAGCCCTCTCATCCTGGGGATTGGAGAAGAAGAAGTCTTCGCTGCTTCAGATGTGAGTGCGCTCGTGAGCCACACCAAGGAAGTGATTTACTTGCAGGACAATGACGTGGCCGTCCTCCACGCCAGTGGTTACAACATCAGCAACCTCAACTACGATAGTATCTTGCGCCGCACTCAACAGGTGGAGTGGGATGTTGAAGCTGCCGAGAAGCAGGGTTTTCCCCACTTTATGCTCAAGGAGATTTATGAGCAGCCGGAAGCGGTGGAAAATGCCATGCGTGGTCGACTCATTGAGCAAGAGGGAATCTCTAAGCTGGGAGGCCTGGATGGGGTGCACGATGAATTCCTGGGAATGGAGCGTTTGATGATTGTTTCCATGGGGACCTCTTACTACGCTGCCTTGCTGGGTCGCTATATCATTGAGACCTGCACGGACATTCCTGTGGAAGTGGATCTGGCTTCGGAGTTTCGCTACCGGAAGTTGAACATCAGGGAAGGAACTGCGGTCCTGGCCATCAGCCAGTCGGGTGAAACAGCCGACACTCTGGCCGCGGTTCAGGAGGCCCAGCGGAAAGGAGCCTTGGTTCTGGGAATGGTGAATGTGGTGGGAAGCAGCATAGCCCGGGAGACGGATGCGGGTGTTTACAATCACGCTGGTCCGGAAATCGGCGTGGCTTCCACAAAAGCGTTTCTTTCGCAGCTGACCATTCTCTATTTAATTACCCTGGCCTTAGCTCGTCATCAGCGCATGTCCCTCAGTGAAGGGCAGGCTTTTATTGCCGAACTCAAGCTGATTCCCGACAAGATCCGAAGGATTCTTGACAGTGCTTCCCAAATCGAGGCCATCGCACGACGTTATCACGGCTATAAAAGCTTCCTCTATCTGGGCCGCAAATTCAATTATCCCATAGCCTTGGAAGGAGCACTGAAGCTGAAAGAGATCTCCTATATTCATGCAGAAGGCTACGCCGCAGGTGAAATGAAACACGGGCCCATCGCTCTGATCGACGAGAATTTTCCCTCAGTCTGCCTGGCTCCACGCGATAGTGCTTATGAGAAGATGGTCAGCAACATTCAGGAGGTCAAAGCCAGAAACGGGCGGGTCATAGCCGTGGGAACGGAAGGGGATACGGATCTCCAAGAAATTTGTGACGAATTTATTGAGGTTCCTGCCACAGATGAAATTCTCCTGCCTCTCCTCATGGTGGTGCCCCTGCAACTTCTAGCCTACTATATTGCCAGAGAGAATGGTTGCGAAATTGACCAACCGCGAAACTTGGCCAAAGCAGTGACCGTCGAGTGAAGGGGGAGTTCCCGCCCCATTAACCCGCATTCGACCCGCCGGAGAAGAATTTCATGGCTGCAACAGGTAATTCCTGGAAGGATTGGCAGGTTGTGTTGCCGCTAGCCGGCTTGCTGGCGAGCACCACTTTCCTGTCTATAGAAGGACAGACTCTTGAAGAGAAGCACGGGCAATATCACTACCGAGTCGTGCGTGTCCAGAATCCCCCAACGGTTGATGGTGACCTGTCTGACCCGGCTTGGCAGGGGGTGGCAGCCATCGACCAGTTCATCCAGCAGGTGCCTGACTTCGGTATGCCGGCTACCCAGAAGACCCAGGTGCGGCTTATTTATGATTCGACGGCTCTCTACATCGGCGTTTACTGCTACCGGACGGATCCCTCCGGAATCGTTCGGAATGTCCTGCGCTTCCGCGATGACAACATTTGGAGCAAGGATGACATCATCCGCTTTTTCATCGATACCTTTCACGATCACCGGAGGGCTTATGTCTTTGCCACCAATGCTCTGGGAACCAAACAGGATGCGCAGCTTGACAACGAGGCGTGGCACACCAACTGGGACGAGGTTTGGGATGTCCGAACTCGTTTGCAGGAGGATGGCTGGAGCGCTGAATTTCGCATCCCCTTCCGCATTCTCCGCTTCTCCTCTGCTGGCGATGGGGTGTGGGGTTTTAATGTGGAACGCTGGATCAAAGGCTGGAACGAGAGAGTCCTCTGGGCGCCCATCCCTCCGGGAATTTCTGTAACACGAACAGCCTCCTACGGGCACCTGGAAGGGTTTTCCTCCTTGGCGTCTGAGCGCAACCTCCAGATCATCCCTTACGGCTTAGCGGGCGTGGCTCACTCAGGGGAGTTCGGGAACACGACCTCGGATCTGGAGATTGGGGGCGACCTGAAGTTGGCATTAACTTCGGCCCTGGCCCTGGACCTCACCTACAATACGAACTTCGCTCAGGTGGAGGCTGACGATCAGCAAATCAACCTCACCCGCTTCTCCCTCTTTTTTCCGGAGAAGCGTGAGTTCTTCCTCGAGAATGCGCAGCTGTTCGACTTCGGGAACACTCAACAGGCCCAGATTTTCTTTAGCCGCCGCATCGGACTGGTGGAAGGAGAAGCTGTGCCCATTCTGGGTGGCGCACGTCTCAGTGGGAGGGCCGGGGCCTTTGACCTGGGGCTCCTCACCATCCAAACTGAGAGTCACCCGCGAGCTCCCAGTACAAACTGGAGCGCCACCCGGCTGCGCTGGAACCTGGGACCGAGATCCTACCTTGGAGGAATCTTTACATCCGTTTCGTCAGAAGCTGCCGGTAACCGGGTCTTTGGTTCCGACACCCTCCTGTGGCTGGGGACAAATCTTCGCTTGCAAGGCTTCCTGGCGGTGGTGGATGATCAGGATGTCCCACAGTTGCCTCTCTCCTTCTCCGGCGCCCTGGTTTATGATGAAGACTTGTGGGCGGCCAGCCTGGACACACTCCGCGTAGACGACCAGTTTAATCCAGCCATAGGCTTTGTCCGACGGCAGGGCTTCCAGCAGCATCAGGGGAGATTTCGGCGGGGCATGCGTCTGAACCGGGGCTGGGCACGGAAGTTGGATTTCTCGGGTGAGCTTCGCCTCCTGACTGATCGGCAGGGTATTCTGAAGACCCGCCAATGGGGGATTGAGGTCTCTGACGAACTCGATTCCGGCGACCGGATTCGCCTCAAACTAGAGGGTAATTTCGAGCGGCTCAGTTTTGACGATGAAGCCTTCGTCGTCAATTCGCGTGAGGGAGTGGTTATCCCTCCTGGTGACTATTCTTTCAACCGCTGGCTGCTGGGATATCAGAGCTTTGAGGGCCGGGCATGGGTGGCAGGCGCGCAACTGCAGACCGGGGATTTCTTTGGAGGTGAGCGCACGGCTTTGAACCTTTCTGGAACGTGGCGGGCTTCCCCGCACTTCCTGATGGGAGGAGACTACGAGTTCAACGACATTGCGGTGCCTCAGGGAGCTTTTGCGACCCATCTGTGGCGTGGGCGGATCAGCGTGCCCTTTACTGCCCGGACCACCGCCGATGCTTTCCTCCAATGGAACAGCCTGAGACAAGAGCTGAATACCCAGCTGCGATTCCACATGATCTACGCTAGGGAGAGCAATCTGTTCGTGGTTTTCACCGATCAGAGGCGCGATCTGGGCGGGGGACTCATCGAGTCAGACTGGGCTATACAGATGAAGTTGACCTACCGCTTCTACTGGTAGCTTCGTGAAAACCGGCTTGTGACGTATAATGAGAATGGAAAGCGGTCCTGGACGGAATGATGCGTAATCCCGGATGGACGGAGATCCGCATCAGTGGAAGGCGAACTATTGATGAAAGTGAGTACAAAGGGCAAATGGACCGCGCTTTTGATTGATCTTTGGAAGGACTCCCAGCTTTGGGAAGACTTTTAGAATCGGGACTTGGCGGAGACCCGCCAAAACCAACCCCGAGAGCCCTTACCATACGCCAAGAAGAGGCTCAGCCGCGCCGGTCGGTCTTAATGGCTGAGCAGTCGATGCCCGGAGGGATGCCTTTGCGTTTATCAGTTCTCTTTCTCACTTTAGCGCTGCTGGCGGCGGCGGCATGGGGAGGCCCTGTTCGGCTGGAATCTTTTGCGGAATGGTCCCTATCGGAAGCCGTTGAAATTTTGAATTCGTCAGCTTGGGCCCGCAACGAAACGTTCACTCGCGTGGTGCGCGGCGTGGGAAGTGGAGTATCGGGAGAAAAGGAGATATACAACACTTTCTTTGTCCGTTTTCTCTCAGCTCGCCCCATCCGCGAAGCCTACACTCGCGTTCAGCAGATCCAGTTCGGGTATGACCAATTGACAGAGGAAGAGAAGCGACAGTTCGATGAGCTGACCCGACCCGGATTAGAGCTGGATGTGGAAAATTGGATTGTGGTAGCGGTCAGCTTTCGTTCTAACGATCCCGAAGAGGAAAGCCAGGTCAGACAGTTTTTCGAAAGTGAAACGACCCAGACCCTGAGAAACAGAGCGTTTCTGTCCACGGAGCAGTTTTCCCAGGTTGAGTTGTCTGCTTATTTTCCGCCACGCGAGGAGGGTGTGGGAGCCAAATTTGTGTTCCCTAGAGAAGTCGATGGGATCCCGGTGGTCTCTCCAGAGAGCGAAGGCGTCACTTTTGAGCTCTTGGAGGTGCCCGGTGCCAGTCCGCAATTAAGGGCCACTTTTCTGGTCGAGGGGATGGTACTGGATGGTGAGCTTGTTTTATAGTAGCAGGACCATGCGAGCCTTCATGGGAGTCTTCTTGATCGTTTTCCTGGCCCCTGCTCTGCTTCAGGGAGCCGCACAGGCGGAACAGACAGCCGCGGAAAATGCGGAAAAGGAAGGGCCCAACACAGCCCTGCCGCCCAGCCAGGGAAAACCCCAGAGCCCTCAGAATCAGTCTTCAGCTCCAGCAGGCGGTTCTCTCATGGGCATTGGAGCATACCAGATTGGAATTGCTGCAGTAGAATTTGCTCCTGCCAGAGCTGACTCCCAGGCTATCTCCGGGATTGTGAATCCGTTCAAGGTCCAAACGCGGGGGCGCTATTATGGATCACTGTACGAGTTTCACCGCAACGATAATTTTGATGCCCGGAATTTTTTTGATCCGGTAGGTGAAGCGCTGCCCGAGTTCAAGCGAAATCAGTTCGGGGTGAGTTTGGGAGCGTTTTTGAGCAATCAGCTGACTGTTTCCGGAACTTTCGACAGCTTGCGCCTCATTCGAGGATCCACAAAGCTCTCCCATGTGCCCACCCCGGAGATGAAGGCCGGAGATTTCAGTGGCCTTTTGACTCAACAAGATCCGATTCAACTGGTGGATCCTTTCACGGGACAGCCTTTCCCGAACAATCAGATTCCCCAGTCTCGGATCCACCCGGTCGCCCTGGAAATGCTGCCCACACTGCTTTCTCCCAACCGGGAAGACTCGAACAGGAATTTTGTCAATAATCAGCCCGTAATTGAGAATAATGACCAATTCTCCTTTCGAGTGGACTATGAATTCAGTCAGGACTCCAAAGTTTTCGCCAACTACCGTTTCAGCCAGGGCGACTCGGTCAGGGTCGCCTCTCTTCCGGCCTTCGGTTCATCCGGGTCGAGACGAAGCCAGAACGTATCGGTGAACTACACACGTACCTTCAGCGAGAGCTTGGTGAGTTCCCTACTCCTCAAGTTCAGCCGTTCTCTGGATGAGGAGCTTTCTCGAAATGCCAGTCAAGTCGGTCTTCTGGATTCTCTCGGCATCTCAGGTGTCAGTACTCTTGATGAGTTGGATGAAGGGTACCCAGAGTTTAGCCTGGCGGGCTACGTGTCTTTGGGAGATCGCACCAACTTACCTCGAAAATTTCTCAGGAATACTTTCGAGTTCAATGGAACTTTTACTTACGCACACCGGCAACACAGGCTCGGCTTCGGAGCGCAGATAGCGTTCAAGCAGCTGAACGACAATCGCTCGGGTGGACTGCGCCGGGGGAGTTTTGATTTCGATGGAAACTATAGCGGTGATGCTTTTGCTGATTTTCTCCTGGGCATTCCCATTTCAGCGGAGCGAGGTGTGGGTTCTGACCGGGCTGACCTGAGACAGCAGCAGTGGGAAATCTTTCTTCGGGATGATTGGAGACTTAACCCCAAGTTTAACTTGTCGTTGTCCCTAACCTACAATTATCTTCCGCCCTGGCGGTCGGTTCATGACAATGTCTCCACCTTTTACCCCTTGGTGTTTGAACCGCCTCTTGACGGGGAAATGGTTGTGATCGGCAGTGAACGAGCTGCCATGTTGGGTTTGGCAGGGCTGGAAAGTGGTGACGCAGCTTACCCCGATCGCAATGACTGGGCACCTAGCCTGGGCCTGGCTTACAGTCCCCTGGGCAATAATCGGCTGGTCATCAGGAGTTCCTACCAGATCAGATACAACCCGATCTTCGAGCGCCAAGTTGCAAACTTTATAGGACGCAACTTCCCCTTTTACTATGTTGAAGAAAGCGTAGCGGATTCTTCTCTCACGAGCCCAGAATTGGATCTTTCCAGTCCCTTTGAGACACTGACGCCCACAGAACGGAATGTTCGGAGCATAGACCCACACATCCGAAACACCTATATTCAGGACTGGCGCTTGTCTATTCAGAATGAGTTTCTCAGAAATTGGAACCTGGAAATCTCCTATCGGGGGACCAAGGAGACTCGCAACACGAGAATGACCTCGGCCAACGTGCCTTTGCCCGGAGCAGGTTCCATCCAGGAGCGAAGACCCAACCCTTTATTTGGAGCATTCAGGATCATGACGGGAAGCGGGTCTTCTGTGGGGCATTCTTTGGAGCTTGAGGTTAAAAAGCGATTTTCCGAGGGGTTTTCCCTGCAGTCAGGTTTCACCTGGAACCGGAGCTTCAGCGACGGCTACCGCGGCGAACCTTCCAACCCCCGCAATCTGCAGGCGGAACGAGCAGTTGCCGGTTTCAACGTTTCCAAAAGATTCTCCTTGAATTACATCATCGATTTACCTTTTGGTCGGGGCAGGTCTCTGTCGACCGCCTGGGCCGGGAAGCTGCGGTGGCTGCTGGAAGGATGGCACCTCTCCGGAATCACCAGCATCGAGGAAGGCAGACCCTTTCACCCGACTCTTCGGGGGGACCCAAATAACGACGGCGTCTCGGCTGATCGGCCCGACCGGGTGGGTTCGGGGAGACTGGCGAGCTCGCAGCGCTCCATCGATCAATGGTTTGCCACCTCAGATTTTACAGACCCAGATCCAGACCCGAACCTTCAGCTGTATCCTTTTGGCAACTCCGGAAGAAATATCTTGCTGGATCCTGGTGAGGTGACTTGGGACATCAGTGTCAGCAAACAGACAAAGGTGTCCGACGACGGCGGTCTGGTGGAATTCCGCGTGCAACTTTTCAATGCTTTCAACCACACCAATTTCGAGTCGCCCGATTCGACTTTCGGAACCTCCAACTTCGGCAAAATCTTTGAAGCCAAACGAGCCAGAGAAATAGAAATCGCCTTGAAATACTCATTCTAGTCCAGCGCCTTCGCCGCTTCGCTACCCCAATCTAGGAATAATCCGGGCTCACCAGGTCAGGCCGGTGAGTTCGCCACCACTTTTCCGCCAGATCCTGGCTCCAGAGTTCCTCGCTCAGGCAGGAGGCCAGTTGAGAGGACAAGGTCTGTGCGTTGGGTGGCCGCTTCTCACGGTCCTTCTCCAGGCAGGATAAGATGATCTCGTCCAGGCTGGGCGGGATGAGAAACTCTGAGTGCTGTGAAGGGGGTACCGGAGGTGTTTGAACGTGATGAACCACCATTTCCATGGGGCTCTTGGCCTGGAATACCAACTGGCCAGTCAAGAGCCAATACCCGACGCAGCCCAGGGCATACAGGTCAACCCGGGCATCAATCTCCTCCTCCCCCAGGGCCACCTCGGGAGCCATATAGCCAGGTGTGCCTGTCGTGACTCCCTGCACCGTCAGCTGGGTGGCCCCAGCCTCATGCTCCTGGTGGGATTTCACCAGGCCGAAGTCCAGGACCTTGACGAAATCGAAATCTGGACCCAGACGGGAGACGTATATGTTGGCCGGTTTGATGTCGCGGTGGAGGAATCCCTGCTGGTGAGCGTCACTGAGAGAATGGCAGACCTGCTGCAGCAGGAAAACGGTTCGGTTCGGTGGAATGGGGCCAAAACGTTCTACTAGGGTCTCCAGGGTGAGTCCCTTCAACAGCTCCATGACGTAGTAAAAAACTCCATCGTCGGTAATCCCAAAGTCGTAGAGAGTAATGGTGTGGGTGGAGCGAAGAGCAGCCGTGGCTTGTGCTTCCCGCTCGAAGCGGCGAAAAATCGTTTTGGCCTTGTGGCTGCCATCCCCACCCAGCGCTTCCGGCCGGATGAGTTTGATGGCGGCTGGCCGCACCAGCATGCGGTGTCTGGCTCGCCACACTTCTCCCATCCCGCCCCGT
>JAPUKI010000176.1 GCA_027295745.1 Acidobacteriota bacterium | reverse complement strand
GGAGAGATCCGGAGTATCAGCATTATTACCGACCGGGAAACCGGCCGGCACGACTCGCCTGACCCCAACCCGAAATTCCTGGGTATAGAGAGAGACAGTCAGTCCAGGGCCGTACCCTGGTGAACGGCCCTGGGCCTAAAGATTTACACTTTTCCGGGGGGATCCCTGATCGGAACAACATTGCCTTCGACGACCGAACAGCAAGTCGGGGCCGACTTCAGCTTCAAAGAGCTCCGTAACCGGATCCACGCCTGCCTCGAAGAAAACAATCTGCAACTCAAAGGATCCTGGAGCATATTGCGCAAGGCCATTTTCATCGCCACCAGCTGGATCCTGGTTTATTCCGCCATCATGACCTACGGGCCGGACTCGTTCTGGATCGCCGCTCCCCTGACCTTGGTCCTGGTAGTATTCACTCTGGCAATGGGACTCGGGGTCATGCACGATGCCAGTCACCGGGCCTTCTCCCGCAGCCAGATTCTCAACAACATCGCCAATCTGACGCTCACATTCATGGGTGGTTCAACGATCATCTGGTACCAAGACCACGTCATTTCCCACCACGGGCACACCAACATTCCCGGGAAGGACCCGGATATCCACACCAACGGGATTTTCCGATTCTCACCGAGTGATCAGTACAGGTGGTTCCACCGCTTCCAGCACCTGTATGCCGTGCCTCTCTACTGCACGAAGGCCTTGATCTGGGTTTGGTACGAAGACATGAATATACTGGCGACAAACAAGTACAAGCTGCGCGGCAAGCGCCTCTTCATGCTCTTCATGGAAATCTTAGCGTCGCGCGCCAGCCACATCATGCTGTTTATCCTGGTGCCCTATCTTTTCTTCCAAAGCTGGGCATGGACTGCCGCCTTCTACCTCTCTCACTGGCTTCTGTTCAGCATCAGCATGGTGTTGATTTTTGAAGTCGCGCACGTCGCCAACTGCCAGGAGTTCTTTCCCGAGCAGGATAAGTTGGAGATAGACTGGGCGCTGCACCAACTGTTGACGACCGCGAACTTCAAGACCAACGCCTTCATGGTCTGGCTCGTCGGTGGGCTCAACCAGCAGATTGAGCACCACATTTTCCCGACGATGACCAGTATCCATTACCCCTTGATACGGCCCATCGTCATGGACTACGCCAACGAGCACGGCGTTCCCTATCTCGAGTATCCGAAGTTCCGCGCCTCTCTCGCCGCCCATTTTCGGCACCTCAAGAACCTGTCGAAACGGCCCGCGGCCGCTTGAGCAATCTCGCCTTTCACCGACAGGTTACGGAACTTCTCGAAACCAACCGGACTTTTGCCACCGCTCTTGAACGGGAAATCGCCTCCGAGATCCATTAGCCTCAAGAAACCAACTCCTATATCCTAACTTGCTCATGAATTCTTCCCTTTGCACCCGTAGTCTCATTTTCATTCTCTTGGCCGGGTGGTCCCAGCTCTTTTCTGCTCCCCAGGGAACGGTGGAGCGCGAGCTGCTGGCCGTTCGCGTCGCAGAACCCCCGCTTCTTGATGGGATCCTGGACGAGGTCTTTTGGGACTCTGTCCAGAGTACGGAAGTCTTCAAGCAAAAAGAACCCACCGAAGGTCAAGACGCTTCGGAGCCCACCATTGTGAAGGTCGTTTATACCGAGGAGGGCCTGTTCATCGGTATCGTTTGCCTCGATTCCTCGCCTGCTGAGATTGTGGCTACGGAACTCCGGCGAGATGGAGATCTCCACAAAGACGATAGTGTTTGGATTCTCCTGGATTCATTCCACGATCACCGCAACGCCTTTCTCTTTGCCACCAATGCACTGGGAACTCAATATGATGCACTGGTGATCAACGAAGGGGAAGAAACCAACGTAGGCTGGGATGAGGTGTGGAGGGTGGTGTCCCATCGCAACCAAGAGGGGTGGAGCGCTGAATTTGAGATCCCCTTTAAGATTCTGAGGCTGGGAGGCTCGGATAACCTGGTTGGAATCGAATTTCAACGCGTGATCCGGCGCAAGAATGAGTTTGTTTTTTGGAATTCATGGGAGCGAGATTTTCGATTCGAGGAAGTTTCGCGGGCCGGCCATCTGGCGGGATTGGAGGACTTTGAACTGGCTCATCGCTGGCGCATGAAGGGCTATCTTCTGGGCGGAGCCGGGGAAAGGGGTGAGGCAGGGTGGGAGAACCGCTCGGATGTGGGCATCGACGACCTGAAGTGGAGGATGACTCCCACCCTCACTGCGGATCTGACCCTGAACACGGATTTTGGCCAGGTCGAGGTGGATGCTCAGCAAGCCAACTTCTCCACCCCCCGCAACCAGCTCTTTTTTCCAGAAAAGAGGGAGTTCTTTCTGGAAGGAGCCGGATTTTTTGATGTCAGCGCCCGTACCGAGGAGGACCGATTCGAACCCACCTTTCAGAACTTCTTCAGCCGCCGCATCGGCATTTCTGCTCAGGAGAACAACATCATACCCATCTGGGGCGGCGCCAAACTGACAGGCAGAGTGGGCGGGGTTTCCATCGGGGCACTCAACATGCAGACCCAGGAGGAGGGGCTAACTGCCGGGAACAATTACAGCGTGCTTCGCATCCGCCAGGATCTCTTTTCCCGGTCCAGCATCGGGGGTATTTTTACCAACCGTTCCGGTGGGGGGAGTTTCAATCGGACCGCTGGGTTGGATACTCGCCTGATTTTGCTGAACAACATGACACTGGAGGGATTCTTTATTCGTTCGAGCACACCAGGAGTCGCCGGGGATGAGGACACCTACCATGCCAAGGGGTACTGGAGAAGCGACTTGTGGGATATCGGTGTGGGGCATTTGGTCCTGGAACCCAATTTCAATGCGGAGATGGGCTTTGCG
>JAPUKI010000175.1 GCA_027295745.1 Acidobacteriota bacterium | reverse complement strand
GCCCGCATTTCTCACACCAGGTCTTTGCGAGCCACTCGTGGCGCGCGGCGGAAGGGCCGGTCTGACCAGGCGTGACCCGCAAGCGGGTACCCCGGCGAGGCCCCCGCAAACGTACTCTTGAGTACGTTCAGTGCCTCGTTTTATAGATATGGTGACGTTTGCTGACGGGTCTTGCGAGGCGAGATCAAGGAGCAAGGAGAAGGCGATGTGTGGACATCGGCGACGACGAGCGACACAGAGGTCGCTCGCCACAAACGCCATCATAGCTATGAAGCGAGGCACTATGGAGGCCGAGGGGTACCCGCTTGCGGGTCGCACAACACAGTCAGGGCGGATCATTGCGCCGATGCAGTAGAGCGGGTGTGAGAAGTGCGGGCTCAACAACACCATATTTAGTATAATAGCAGTTAAATGACCGCTATATATTGGGTTTCAAAGGGGTTATGGAGAGATCGGTCCCGTTGAAGTCTGGATCGTCAGGGTCCCCATCTAGAATGGGCCGCACCGGATAACCCGGAACCTAATCCTTGGAAGGAAAGAAAGAAATGAAAAAGGCTGTTGGGAAAGCGGAAGTGTCTACTGGTCTCACAATCGAACCCTACTTCAGCCAAACGGGAAGACACCCTTTTGACGATGTCAAGTGGGAGACTCGGACCGCCGAGATCAAGGACTTTGAGACTGGCAAGGTCGCTTTTCGACAAGAGAACCTGGAATTCCCTCAATTTTGGTCCCAACGGGCGACGGACATTGTAGCCAGTAAATATTTCCGTGGTCATCTGGGAAGTTCCAAGCGGGAGCACAGTGTCAAGCAGCTCATCGGGCGTATCGTTGACACCCTGACCGTTTGGGGCAAGAAGATGCACTACTTCGCCTCCAGTAAGGATGCTCAAACTTTCAATTACGAGCTGTCTTATCTACTTCTGCATCAAATGGCCGCCTTCAATAGCCCGGTACAGTTCAACATGGGCATCAAGAGGAATCCTCAGTGTTCGGCCTGCTTTATCAATAGCGTCCAAGACAATATGGGTTCGATCATGAAGCTGGCCAAAACCGAGGCCCTTATTTTCAAAGGAGGTTCTGGCTCGGGTGTGAACTTGTCGAATATTCGATCTTCAGTGGAGCCCTTGGCGGTGGGGGGCTTTGCTTCAGGACCTATCTCTTTCATGAGAGGGTATGACAGCTTTGCAGGTGCCATCAAGTCGGGCGGAGCCACACGGCGAGCCGCTAAAATGGTCATTCTAAACGCTGATCATCCTGATATTAAGGACTATATCTGGAGTAAGGCTCGGGAGGAAGAAAAGGCTCACAAGCTAATCCAGTTCGGATACGACGACTCCATCGATGGAGAAGCCTACCGGAGCGTCCAGTTTCAAAATGCCAATAATAGTGTCAGCGTGACCAACGAGTTCATGGAGGCCGTGGTCAATGAAAAAGAATGGAAAACCCGTAAAGTCACAACAGGCGAGGTCGTTGATACCTACAAAGCCCGCGAGGTGATGCAGTGGATCGCAGAGGCGGCCTGGATTTGTGGTGATCCAGGTCTTCAGTTTTACACGACCCTGAATGACTGGCACACCTGTCCCAATTCTGGACCCATTAACGCCTGCAATCCCTGTTCAGAATACGTCTTCCTGGACAATTCAGCCTGTAATCTGTCCTCTCTGAACCTGATGAAGTTCGTGAAGGAAGAAGGGCGATTCGATATTCAGGCTTTCCGCCGAGCTGTTCAAACCATGATCCTGGCGCAGGAGATCATTGTTGACAACTCCTCCTACCCCACCCCGGAAATCACGAGAGTCAGCCACGAATTCCGGACTTTGGGGTTGGGATATGCCAATCTGGGCGCGCTGCTGATGGCTGGTGGCCTTCCCTACGACAGTGATCAGGCTCGGAGTCTCTCTTCTGCGATCACAGCTGTGATGACCGGTCAGGCCTATTTGACCAGTGCCGAGATCGCCGAGCAAATGGGCGCCTTCGCCGGCTTTGAGAAAAATCGGATCACCACCATGCGTGTCATGCATAAGCATCGGGAAGCTCTTTCTGGAATCGATTCTGCCTTGGTTCCCATGGATCTTCTGCACTCCGCTATGGAGGTGTGGGATCAGGCGATCGTGAAGGGCTCCGAGCATGGATATCGGAATGCTCAGGTCACGCTCCTGGCTCCCACCGGGACCATTGCTTTCATGATGGATTGTGATACCACAGGTGTAGAGCCCGAGTTTTCACTGGTCAAAGTCAAGAAACTGGTGGGTGGAGGAACCCTGAAGATCGTGAACAACACGATTCCTCGAGCTGTCAAGAGACTGGGCTATTCCCAGGAAGAGATCGACGATATCTTGGGGTATATCAAGAAGAAGGAAACGATCGAGGGCGCCCCTCACTTGAAAGAAGAGCACTTAGCCGTTTTTGACTGTGCTGATCGGCCGGCCAGGGGAAGTCGTTCCATTCAATATCTTGGGCACATTAAGATGTGCGGCGCCGTTCAGCCCTTTCTGTCCGGCGCTATTTCCAAGACCATTAATCTCCCCAACGAGGCCCCGGTGGAAGAGATCATGGAGGCTTATATCCAGGGTTGGAAATACGGGATGAAATCAGTGTCCATCTATCGCGATGGATGCAAGATGGTACAGCCGCTTTCTAACAAGGACGGACTTCAACCGGTGAGCGTACGGCAGCAACGCAACATGCCCAAGGATCACCCGGCCCTGCAGCACGAGTTTCGAATCAAGGGCTTCAAGGGTTATCTGACCATGGGTATGTACCCGGAAGACGAACAGTTGGGTGAAATCTTCCTCAATTTTGCCAAACAAGGCTCCACTCTCCAGGGCATGACCATGGCTTGGGCTATTGCCATCTCAATGGGCTTGCAGCGTGGTGTGCCACTGGAGGACTACGTCCGAATGTTTGCTCATATGAGCTTTGAGCCGTCTGGATTGACCGACAATTCTCAGATCCCGTTCACCACCTCAATTCCCGACTATGTAGTCCGTTATCTGGCCACCCGATTTCTCAGCTCTGAGGTTCAGGAGGCCCTGGGCATCCACAACGTGAAACCGAATGGTAGTATCCAGGGCGGCGTACAGGTGACCTTCTCAGACCAGGTCGCTTTGCCCGAGGCCACCCGTGCTGCCCAGCGGCTGATCCAGGATAGTTCCAGGGAATCCCACACTTGCCTGACTTGCGGGAATCTCATGCAGCGGAATGGCAACTGCTACATTTGCAGTGTTTGCGGCAGTACCTCAGGCTGCAGTTAGCGTACAAGCAGGGGGAAGTTGAATTCCTTCGACACGCCTACCACGAGTCCCGAAGAAGGATCTGTGTGTCGAAAACCCAAAGACAGGGCCACATCCCATACCAATCCAGCCGCATTGATCTGGGTCCCCAAGCGAAGCAGTGATTGCTCCTCGGTTCCGATCCCTCCGGCTCCCACCCGCCCATAAGCGTCTACTACCAGATTGATTCCGTCAGTGAGCGGGTGCAACGCTGCCACACCATAAGTAAACAGGTCGTCTTGAGATCCGGAAGTAACCGGATCTCCTAAAATGGCAAAGCCCAAATTCGTGAATACCTGAAGCTTTCCAAATTGCTTTTGAAACAAAAGACTTGAAAAGACATTGATTTCATCGTTACTCAACCCATTTTCGTTGGAGGCATTGGGCATGCTGAAGCCGAACCGAGATGCCATGGCCGGCCACCTCTCTCCCTCTTCTGTGAGGCGCACTTTGGTGGCCATGGTAAAATCTCCCACGTCGCGGGTTGAATTTCCCGAGAAGTTGAGTTGAGGGGTGTTGGGGGCCATAAAGCGATTCTCGATGTTTAAGATGTCCTGGATGGTTCCCAGAACCTGAAGTTCAACGTTATCCGCCACCCCCATGCGGACCCCCAGTACCCCGATTCGAGTCAAATCCCCTTCCAGCCCTGAGAAAGCAAATACGGCATCCTGAAGGAACTCCAGGCCGATATCGAAAAGGATATGCCCCCTTGTGACTATCTCCGCGCGTTCAGTCACGAGGGGTCGCTGCTGGGAGAAAACAAGAGCTGGTTGAAAGAGGAAGAGAAGCAATGGAAGGTATCTCATGGCTGCCCGATTGAAACAGAAGCCTAACTCAGCATCTCTTTGACTTTCTCAAAGAGACTACTCGATTCTTGGTCTGTTCCTGAAATGGCATCCAGCCGTTGGAGGAGTTCCCTTTGTTCCTTGTTCAACTTGGTGGGGGTGACGACTTTGACTTGAACCAGTTGATCCCCTTTGGCGCGCCCGTTGACGCTGACAACCCCTCGGCCTTTTAAGCGGAAGACCGTATTGGATTGGGTTCCTGATGGAATCTTGATCTTCTCTGGGTTCTCCATGGTAGGCACAGTAGTCTCTCCACCCAGAGCGGCCTGGGAGAAACTGATCGGTATCTCGCAGTAAATGTTGTTGTCGCTGCGCTTAAAAAAGGGATGCTCTGTGACTGATATCACGACATACAGGTCCCCGCTGGGACCGCCGTTGGGTCCCGCTTCTCCTTCCCTGGTAATTCTCAAGCGAGAGCCTTCGTCCACTCCGGCGGGAATCTTGATCTCAAGCACTTTTTCCTTCCGCACTTGTCCTCTGCCTTTGCACTGGGAACAAGCTTTTTTAATCAATTGTCCACTACCACGGCAGGTGGAGCATGTTTGACGAATCGTGAAGAAGCCTTGCTGGTATCGAACAGTACCCTGTCCTTGACAGGCGGTACAGGTGGAGATTCCTTGCTTCGGATCGGCTCCCGAGCCTTGACAGTTCCGGCAGGTTTCCTGGCGGGGAATTTTGATCTTTGTCTTGACGCCAAATACAGCCTCTTCGAAACTCAGCTCAAGGTCAAATCGAAGATCAGCACCGCGGCGGGGTCGGTTTGGTTGTCTTCGAGAGCCTCCAAAGATTTCTCCGAAGCCAAAGAAATCACCCAGGATGTCGCTGAAATCAGAGAAGGTGTCGGGATCGAATCCTTCAAAACCTCCACCTCCGGAGCTGACGCCGGCATGCCCAAAGCGATCGTATCGAGCTCTCTTATCGCTGTCACTCAAGACGCTATAGGCCTCGGCAGCCTCTTTGAATTTCTCCTCCGCTTCCTTGTTCCCGGCATTCTTATCGGGATGGTATTGTATGGCCAATTTGCGATAAGCGCTCTTGACTTCCTGCCCACTGGCATCTCTATTGATGCCCAGTATTTCGTAATAGTCTCTGTTCGCCAAACTACTCTCCTCAGTGGCTAGCCCCACGTTATCGATTAATGAAGCGTGGCACTGAACTACGATGTAGCGTAATCATAAGATCGCTGTGAGTGGATTTCAAGGAAGGTAAGAAGTCTACTTCTCTCCTCCTTCCCGCGTCCCTTGGGCAGCGGAAAGATCGTCCGGCTGGACAGCTACCCTGACCTGGGAGGGTCGCAGAAGTCGGTCCTTGATTTTGTAACCCTTGCGATATTCAGTCAAAATTTCGCCTTCTTCGTGCTCAGTTGTGACTTCTCTGACTACCGCTTCATGCACATTGGGATCAAACTGCGTTCCGACTCCGGGTACTTCAGTCACTCCAAACTTCTGGAGGACTGACTGAATCTCCTTATGCATCAGATCATAAGCCTCCCGGTAGGTCTGCAGCTCAGAATCTCCGGGGGCTTCTTTTAAACTGGAGAGTCCTTTCTGAAAGGCGTCCAGGATTGGCAACAATCTTTCCATGACCTCAGCCTGGACCGCGAAGCGCAAGTCCTGTTTCTCCTTTTCAACTCGTTTCCGATAATTCTCCAACTCGGCTTGCTTGCGGAGTAACAAGTCGTACTGGTCATCTTTTTCCTTCTGAAGCTTCTCGAGGGTTTCTCGATAGGGTTCCGGTGGCTGGTTTACAGACTCTTCTTCCTCTTCCTCGGGGGGCTGTTTTTTGCCCTCCAGGGTTTCTTTGTCTTTCGCCATAAGTGTTCTTGAACACTCCTCTGGTGATTAGTTTTTGCTCAAGAGTTTGCCGAAGAGTTTGGCCACATAGTCAACAAGGCTTATGGCCTTCTCATATTCCATGCGAGATGGTCCCAAAATTCCCAGACTGCCTATGACCTTGTGATTGTACAGATAGGGGGAAGAGATCAATGCCCAATCCCCCATCCCGGGGATGTGTTTTTCCAGACCGATCCTGACTGTTGGACTGGACGAAACTGTTTTCAGGCACTCAGAAATAATTTTCACCAGCCGACTTTTTTCCTCAAAGGTCTCAAACAGAGCGGTCATGCTCTTGATATCGGCTAGTTCAGGCTTTTGCATGATGCGAGCGGTCCCTCCCAGGTAAACTTCTGATTCCTCAGCCTCCTCCCCTTCACATTTCACCAGGCTGGCAGCTCCAAGCAAGATCACATTCTTCAGCAGGCGGTCGTAAAGAGACTTTTCTTCTAACATGAGACGAAGTAACTCACGTCGGATATCAAGCAGTGTTTTCCCCTCAAATTGAGCTATCAGATAGCGACCTGCTTGGTCTAGCTCTCTCTGGGTAAGATCTGGCTCTATCTGGATGAGCCGATGTTGAACGAGTCCTGATCCCGTCACCAAAATCACCAGGATCCGCTGCTGAGCAATCCTGACAAACTTAATGTGCTTCATGCCGGCATGGGAAATAGGGGGAGCCAGGACAAACCCCACATTGTTTGATAATAGGGAAAGAATCTGTGAAGTCTTGCTCATCAATTCTCCAGGATCCGCCTCGTTTTCCAAGCTCTGCCTAATGCGATCTATTTCGCGACTGGGTAGGTCCCTGGTGTCCAGGAGAGAGTCGACATACAAGCGATAGCCTTTCGCAGTGGGAACTCTCCCGGCCGAAGTGTGGGGCTGTGTGAGAAAACCCACGTTTTCCAATTCAGCCATCACATTCCGGATGGTGGCCGAACTGAGTCCCTCCCAATAGTGCTTTGCCAAGCGACGAGAACCGACCGGCTTGCTGCCGCGCACATATTCTCGGATTAACGCTTTCAGAACACTCCGAGCACGTTCATTCAGGATTGCTGAAGGTTGTTGTCCTGTCATTTGCGAACTCTCTAAGTATAATCGTCTAATGGGACGCAATTTTGCCATAAAAGTCGCAAGGCGGAGAATAGTGGAACACCCGAATCCTGATGAAAGACCTTCAGCTGAACCTGGAAAGTCTCCTCGAAACCCTCTTTGAGCGCGTTACACAGGGCTGCAAAACATACCTGATGTCCACTGGCCTCGGAGACTGAGAGAAGGGTCTTCCTGAGCACCTTCTCCTGGATACCGAGAGCTGCAGCCATCTGCGGATAATCGACCAGTAATGGAATTGAGCCGTGCTGCAGAAAGCTTTGTCTCAAGCGCCTCTGTGCACTTCCCACTATCTTGTAGCCACGCAGCAGCAGTTCATACTGAGAGGGGGAAAGGAAACAGGGATTTTTTCTTCCTGACGGTGGAACCGGTTGCGAGTGCCGGAACCCTTCCGCCAACTGGGCAGAGATCCCCAGGCGCCGCAGTCCTGCCTTCAGCCCGGCAGCGATCACTCGATAGGTGTCTCTCACGTTCTCCAACGAGAAATACTGGCAATGGTTGGAGACCAGTGAATAGGTGAGCTCATTGTCGTGAAAGACGGCCCGACCACCTGTTGGCCGACGTACAATGGGAATGGCCTCCCGCTGGCAAAAGATCTGGTCTACTGCTTCCTCAGCCCTCTGGTGTTTCCCCAGAGAGATTGTGGGAACCGCCCAGCGATAGAATCGGACCACCGTGATCTTGGCCGAGCACTTCTCTACCCAGTAAAGAAGTTCTCTATCGAGCTTCATATTCTCAACTCCAGACTTCGGTGGATCAACAATAAAAACCCAACTGTTACAAGAGTTCATCGAGGTCGCGATAAGGTAAATTCTGAGAGTCTGCCACGGGTTTAAAGGTAACGTGACCTTTGTACACGTTCACTCCATCTTTTAAAAGAGGATTATCTCGTATTGCATCCTTCATTCCCAAACCGGCTATTTTACGAATGTACGGAACCGTTGCATTGGTCAGCGCGAATGTGGAAGTCCGTGGCATGGCGCCTGGCATGTTGGTGACGCAATAGTGCACGACTCCATCGACTGTGTACACGGGTTCACTGTGGGTGGTGGGCCGCGTTGTCTCGCAACACCCTCCCTGGTCAACGGCCACGTCAACGATCACCGACCCCGGCTGCATCGACGAGATCATCTCGCGGGTAATCAGTTTGGGTGTGTTGGCACCGGGAATGAGTACCGCCCCGATGACGAGATCTGCGCCCTTGATCAACTGGGCAATGTTATAGGTATTCGAGATGAGTGTCTCGATCTGGCCGAGGAAAAGATCGTCAATGACTCGCAGGCGATCCACCTCCACGTCCAGGATGCAAACCTGTGCTCCCAAGCCACGCGCCATTTTGGCTGCGTTGATCCCGACGGTTCCTCCCCCAATGATCAATACAAAAGCTGGGCGGACTCCAGGGGCACCACCCAGGAGGACACCGCGTCCTCCTTCAGGCTTCTGCAGGTAATGGGACCCAACCGTGATAGACATCCGCCCCGCTACCTCGCTCATGGGCGTCAACAGAGGCAGGCTTCCACCCTCATTTCTGATGGTCTCGTAGGCCACGCCGATGACCTTCTTGACCAAGAGAACTTCGGTTAGCTCCGGAAGGGGTGCTAAGTGCAAGTAACTGGATAGAATTTGCCCTTCTCGAAGTCTTGGATATTCCTCCTCGATGGGTTCTTTTACCTTGACCACCATGTCACTGCGGGCAAACAGGTCGTCAGCGCTCTCCACAATCTGGGCGCCTGCTATGGCGTATTCTTCATCGGAGAAGCCCGAACCTAAACCGGCACCTTTCTCCACCAGGACGGTATGGCCATCTTCCCCCAGGGCATGCACACCGGCAGGGACTAGTCCTACGCGATACTCATTGTCTTTGACTTCTTTGGGAAGACCGATGTTCACGGGTGATTTAAGTACTTGTTCTAGTCAATTTGTGCTCGCTGCAGTTGTCCACTGAAATCCAGGTACACTGCTTTCCACTCGGAGAAAACATCCAAAGTCGCTTCTGCCGCTTCTCTGTGACCATTTCCGGTCTCCTTGGTTCCCCCAAAAGGCAGGTGTATTTCCGCTCCTATGGTGGGAGCATTGACGTAGAAAATTCCCGTCTCCATCTCCCTCATTGCTACGAATGCTCGGTTCAAATCCTGTGTATAGATCGCGGCGGAAAGACCATATCGAACACTGTTGCCGATTTCGATTGCCTCTTCAAAAGAGGAGCAGGGAATCACAGAAACTACCGGACCGAAGATCTCCTCCTGGGCGATCTGCATCTGCGGGTCTACATCTCCGAAGATAGTGGGTTCAATAAAATGGCCGTATTGGTAGTTTCCTTCCTGCAGAGGATTTCCACCCCAGAGAAGTCGCGCGCCTTCCTTCTTGCCTGTAGCTATCCACTGGAGAATCGACTTCTTCTGCTTCTCATTGATTACAGGACCCATTTCAGTTGTGGGATCTAGCCCATTTCCAACGCGTAATTCTTTGGTGTGCTCAATAAACTCCTTAACAAATTGCTTGTAAACCTTCTTGTGAACGATCACCCGGCTAGAGGCGGTGCATCGCTGTCCACTGGTTCCGAAACCTCCCCACAGGGCTCCATCAACCGCCAGCTCCAGGTTGGCATCCTCCATCACCATGATGGCGTTTTTCCCACCCATCTCCAGGTTATGTTTCTTGAAGTCGTGAGCACACTTTTGTGCGACGATTCTTCCCGTAGCGGTTGATCCAGTGAAGGAAACGACCCTGATGTCCTTGTGTTCAACCAGCGCACTTCCAGTCCGGGCTCCTGTTCCCGTGACCAAATTGGCAACCCCTTTCGGTAGACCCGCCTCCTCAAGGACCTCCATGAAATGGACGGCAGTGAGCGGACTATCGGAAGCGGGCTTGAACACGCAGGTGTTTCCACACACCAAGGCAGGAAGGATCTTCCAGCTGGGGATGGCGATGGGAAAGTTCCAGGGTGAGATGATTGCGCAGACGCCGATCGGCATGCGCAGACTCATGTTGAATTTATCGCGCAGTTCTGAGGGTGTAGTGTGACCGTACATCCGTCGCCCTTCACCTGCCATCCAATAGGCCATGTCGATGGCCTCCTGAACGTCTCCCCGTGCCTCCAGCAGAACCTTCCCCATTTCTCGGGTCATGTCGTATGCGAGTTCTTCTTTGCGCCTGGCAAGGATTTCACCCACGCGAAAGAGGATCTCGCCCCTTTTGGGCGCTGGAGTGAGCCGCCACTGTGAGTATGCTTGAAAGGCGGCAGCTACTGCCCGGTCGACGTCCTCTGCAGTGGAGTCTTGGAAGGAACCAATGAGCTCACGGTGGTCGGCAGGATTGCGATTTTCAAAGGTGAGACCGGAGGTGGATTTCACCCATTCGCCAGCAATCAGGTTTTTGTAAACTTTGGCCTTGGCCATCAGGACTAAGTGCTCACTTCCATAAATACGGTAATGTTTGTTGAGAGCGCTGCGCCCCCGGATTCAAGGCGCTCCGACGAGTCCATACGGAAATATCGGCGAGGAGAAGCAACGCAGAAGACGGGGGCGCAGCGCCGCAACCCTTTGGGCGGAGGGGGGTTGTGGTCGATCTCTTCGTCGCTCGTCGTCGACGATGTCACGACATCGCCTCCTTCCCGCTCCTCGACCTCGCCTCACAAGCCCCCTCCGCAAATATCACCCTATTTATGGAAGGGAGCACTAAGGCTTTGTGAATGCAGCATAGCCGATATTGAGTCGCCGTTCTTGCGGGGTCAGCCAAATTACACGAATAACAACACCGGCCCCTGATTCCAGGGAGTTGATCTGGTCGTACAGCTGTTGGGCTGTAGTCACGGGAAGGCCATTCACATGGGTAATCACCTGAGTGCGAGTGAGCCCGGCTTCATCGGCCAAGCTGCCGGGAGCTACCTCACGGATCAGCACTCCTCTCTCGTCTCCCATATTCAGTCTTTCCGCATCTTGAGCCGAAAGCGTTTCGAA
>JAPUKI010000174.1 GCA_027295745.1 Acidobacteriota bacterium | reverse complement strand
CAGACCAGGCCACCTTTGATATCACAGAAGCGGTGGCTCACAAGATGGGAAAAGAGACGGTGGATGTCAAAGAATCTCCGGGGTTTGTAACCAGTCGCATCAACGCCATGATTGGTAATGAAGCCTTTTACATGTTGCAGGGGGGAATTGCCAGTGCGCGTGATATCGATAAGGCCATCAAGTTGGGCTTGAATCATCCCATGGGGCCTTTTGAGATGATCGATCTCGTCGGTCTGGATACCCGTCTCAGTGTGCTCGAATTTCTGCACCAGCGGCTAGGTGAAAAATATCGACCTTGCCCCCTCTTGGTGAAGTATGTCAAAGCGGGTCGGCTTGGGCGAAAGGTGGGAAAGGGAGTCTATGATTATGAGTCTTGAGCTGAGAGTGTTCCGAGCCCAAATAGTTCCAGTATACTGATCAGCTATTATGTCTTTGAACAAACCTGTTTACCTGGTGACACCCAAGAGAACCCCGATCGGTAAATTCGGGGGGGGGCTTTCCTCCCTCACAGCCGCGCAACTCGGAGTGGCGGCAGTGAGAGCGGTGCTGGAGGCAGCTGGAGTCGCTCCGGAGCACATCGATGAGTTGATTTTCGGCAATGCCCGGCAGGCGGGTGTGGGACCAAACGTGGCGCGACAGGTGCTGCACGGCAGTGGAATCCCAACTGAGGTTTCTGCCCATACGGTGAACAAGGCTTGTGGTTCAGGCCTGCAGGCGATCGTCAACGCTGCACAATTGATTCAGTTGGAGGAAGCGGGTTGTGTGATGGCAGGCGGAACAGAAAGCATGTCCAATACCCCATACATGCTCCCCCAGGCGCGCTGGGGCTATCGTCTGGGACACGGGGAGTTGGTCGACGGCATGTACCAGGATGGGTTCTTGTGTCAACTGTGTGGTTTGCTTATGGGCGAGACGGCCGAGAAGCTGGCCAAACAATATGCAGTGAGCCGTCAGGAACAGGATCAGTTTGCTGTGGAGAGCCAGCAGAAATGCCAACGAGCACGGCAGGAGGGTCGGTTCCATTCGGAGATCGTTCCCGTTGAAGTAGGCGCCGGCACTAAGCGAGCACAGACGGTGAAGGAGGACGAGCATCCTCGCGATAATGTGAGTCTAGAGAGTCTAAAGAAGCTTCCTCCAGTCTTCGACAAAGAAGGCACGGTTCATGCTGGAAACGCCTCCGGCATTACCGATGGTGCGGCCGCCGTACTGGTCTGCGATTCTGAGAATTATCAGCGGATCGGTGGCGCTCCCGCTTGTCGAATCATGGACTACACCACAGCTGGAGTCGATCCCTCCATCATGGGGATTGGGCCAGTACCGGCGGTCAAAAAGCTGCTCTCCCGTAGTGGTTTGAGGCTCAAGGAGGTGGATCTAATCGAGCTCAACGAAGCCTTTGCTGTGCAGGTTTTGGCCTGTGCAAAGGATTTGGACCTGGATCTTGAGAAGGTGAATGTGAACGGTGGTGCCATCTCTTTAGGTCATCCGATCGGTTGTACCGGCGCGCGGATTGTGGTGACTCTAATGCATGAAATGCACCGTCGAAAGGCGCGCTATGGGATGGCAACGCTCTGTATCAGTGGTGGAATGGGGATGGCCATGTTACTCGAAAATGCTCTTTTGGCTTCCTGACCGCCTCAAATAAGGCCGGCCGTGAAAGACAGTGTCATGAAATCCAGTGATCAACCACGCTGGTTTGGTGTCGACCAGCAAGACGGTATTTTGTCACTTGCCTTGAACAACCCCCCTTGGAATGTTTTAACCACTGAGATGCTCGAAGAGCTGGAAGCGGAGCTGAAGAGGGGTTCGACCGACGACCGAGTTCGCGTTGTGTTGATCTTCGGTGAAGGGCGGGGTTTTTGCGCCGGATCCTCGGTACAGGAGCATCTTCCCGGGAAGGTTGAAGTGATGCTGCCACGATTTCGCCAGGTGCTCACTCGCTTGGGCTCATTCCCGGTCCCCACCATTGCTGCTCTTCACGGCGTGGCTCTGGGTGGTGGTCTAGAACTGGCCTGCGCCGCAGACATCGTGTTTGCTGCCGAAGACACAAAGATCGGCCAGCCGGAAATTGGCCTGGGCGCGATGGCACCGGCAGCCCTGGTTTTTCTGCCTCAGCGCATCGGATACCACCGAGCCGCTGACCTGCTTTTTTCGGGGCGACAGATTACGGCTGGTGAGGCCCTCACCATGGGGCTGGTGGAGTTCGTGTGCTCCGACGCTGAGCTGTTGTCCGAGGCCAGGAAATACGCCCGGCTGATTGCCGCCCACAGCGGCCCTGTTCTGAGGGAATATAAACGGGCGCTGCTTCAGGCCTCAGCTCACAATGATCGCCGGCTCCAGGAAATGGAAGAGCTGTATCTCAACGAGATCGTCCCTCAGCCCGACTACCTGGAGGGGCTGAAGGCGTTTTTGGAAAAGCGTGAGCCGAGGTGGCAACAGGCCGGCGAAGGGGAGAAATGAGAGCTCCTATCTTGACCATGAGAACGCCCTCCGGGCTGGCCCGTGGGCTAAAGCCCACGGCTCTGTTTGTCCCTCGTTAACCCACCGCTCTGAGTGTTTCCCGCTACTCTGTCAGAGCCGCAGGCTTCAGCCTGCGGGCCGTTCGGCACGGGATGGTATCGATTTCTTTGTCGCTCCTCCTCCACGATGCACATTGGCATCGCAGCGGCGGCGCGCTCGCCACAAACGTCACCATATTTATGGAACATGACACTAAGGTAGGGGGAATATTGCTAAAATATGGGTTGTTGGAAGTCTATTTATGGACGGCAGTCCTCAGAAAATAGAAATTTCTGGAGACCTTTTAACCATCGAGCGCGTAGCGGCGGTCGCTCGAGAGAAGGTCAGGGTCGAACTCAGCCAACAGCCTGAGGTGCGGCAGAGAATCTGTGCCTCACGCAAGCTCCTAGAAGAAAAACTCGAACAGGGAGAGATCATTTACGGAGTCAACACAGGCTTCGGTGGCAATGTCCGTTTCCTCATACCCCAAGAAGACCTCGCCCACCATCAAGAGAACCTCTTTCAATATATGATCTGTGGGACGGGTGCCCTGCTGCCCGAGGATGCCGTTCGGGCCTCCATTCTCCTGCGGGCAAATGCCCTGGCTAAAGGGTACTCGGGCGTGCGATTGATTATTATCGAGAAGCTTCTCGACTTACTCAATCAAGGTATCACTCCTCTTGTGCCCCGTTACGGTTCCGTCGGCGCCAGCGGAGATCTCATACCGTCCTCCTACATCGGGCGTGTGTTATTAGGACAAGGGGAGGTTTCCTATAGAGGCCAGAAGATGCCGGCTAGGGATGCTCTGCGGCAGGCCCAGTTAGAACCTATAGAGCTGGAGGCTAAAGAGGGACTTGCCTTGGTCAACGGGACCACCGTGATGACCGGGATTGGGTCGTTGGTGCTTCATGATGGCACCTATCTCTCTTTGTTGGGCCTGGCCTGCGCCAGTGTGGCTCTGGAGGCTCTCCAGGGTACGGATGATCCATTCCTGGAAATCATCCACAGGTTAAAAAACCATCCCGGCCAGATGAGGGCCGCAGCCATCTGTCGCAGGCTGCTTGAGGGAAGTCAGTATGTCCGCAATCTGGATGAGATCCGTGAGCGGATCGGCCGGAAACGCCGCCAAAGGGAGCAAGAGGGGATAGCTCATTCCGATGAGGCCATCCAGAGCCCTTACTCCCTCCGTTGCGTTCCCCAAGGGTTGGGTCCGATGCTGGATGCCCTCGAGGAGCATCGGGCCATCTTCGAGAGGGAGATCAATTCAGTTAATGACAATCCGCTCCTGGACCCCAGCCAAGGACGCGTGTACCACACGGGAAACTTCTATGGCGGCTATATTGCCCGTGCCCTCGACAGTTGGAAGATCGACTTGGCCACTATGGGTAACTGGCTTCATGCGCTCATGGCTATACTCGTTGATGACAAGTTCAGCAATGGACTTCCTCCAAATCTGGTCTCAAACCCCGGTCTCTTGTCGGGTTTTAAGGCCGTGCAGCTCAGTTTAACCAGCCTGGTGTGTGCACTGCGCCACCTGGCCAACCCCAGTATGATCCACTCCCTGCCCACGGAGCAGTACAATCAGGACATGGTCAGTCTCGGTACCCATTCGGCCGTAACCGCCATGGATATGACACAAATCCTTCAGGATGCCACGGCTCTTTTGCTCATTACCCTGTTTCAGGGAATAGATCTGCGCGGTGGCCCGGCTTCTCTCGGTCAAGGAAACCGGGAAATCTATGAGGTGATTAGAAGCCAGGTGCAGTTCGTTGACCAAGACCGCGTCTTGGACGGTGATATCGCCAGAGTTGTAGAGCTGATCAGAAAGAGGCTCATTAAGGTTCCTGAGGCCTAGCCCGGTCGATGAATATTTTTGATTCTCTGGAGCGAGCCAAAACCTATACCCCCCAGAAAGAGGCCCTGCTATTTAACGGGACGAGTACCTGTTACCTGGACCTGTACCAACAGGTCTCCCAACTCAGCTCAGCTCTAAAGGCACGGTTCAAACTAGAAAAAGGAGATCGAGTGGGTATCTTTTTGCCCAACATCCCGGAATTCGTTGTGTCATATTTCGCTGTGGTTCAATTGGGAGGCATTGCAGTCTCGCTCAATGTCATGCTCAAGCGGGATGAGGTGGCATTCATTCTTAAAGACAGCGGAGCCAAGGTGCTCATTACGGCGATGCCTCTGCTTGACCAGGTTCCCGAAACCATTCCCACCTTGCAGGGGGTCGTGTGTGTGGGTGAGCCCAGCCGTCCCGGGGTCATCCCATACCAAGATCTGCTTTCTGAGTCCTTATCCCCTCTTCCCAAGGTGAGTTTAGAGGGAGACGACGGGGCTGCGATTCTTTATACCTCGGGGACCACCGGAAAACCGAAAGGGGTACTCCTGAGCCACAGAAATCTCGTCTCCAACGTCTATGCCACGAACCACCATACGAGGATGGAGCCTGAGGATAGACTGATCTGTTTTGTACCTCTCTTTCACTGCTTCGGGCAGAACTTCGTCATGAACGCTTCGGTCAACGCGGGGGCGACTTTGATCCTTCATGAGAGGTTCAATCCTGATGAGATCCTGGGTTCTACAAAGTTAAACAGAGCGTCCATGTTCTTCGCTGTCCCCACCGTTTACTTGCGTCTCTTGGAGCTGCCAGACATCGAGGAGCAGCTGGCCTCGGTGAGGTACTACTTTACGGCTGCCGCCCCGATGCCCGTGGAGGTGGCGGACAGTTGGCAGCAAAGATTCGGCCAGATCATTTTTGAGGGCTACGGTCTCACGGAGACCTCCCCCTTCGCCTCTTACAACCACGACTTCTCCTATCGTGCCGGGAGTATCGGCATTCCCATCGAGAACGTGGAAATGAAAATCGTCGATGAGCGAGGGAACGATGTGTTGCCCGGGGAGGTGGGAGAAATCGCCATTAAAGGGCCAAACGTCATGACGGGATATTTCCATCAGCCAGAGGAGACAGCCAAGGCGATCAGGGAGGGATGGTTTCATAGCGGAGATATCGGCAGGATGGATGAACAGGGTTATTTTTACCTGGTGGACCGGGCCAAGGACATGATCAACGTGTCCGGGTTCAAGGTTTGGCCCCGCGAGGTCGAAGAGGTGCTCCAGGAATATCCAACCGTCATGGAAGCAGCGGTGGTGGGCGTCCCCGACCGGACTGCTGGGGAGGCCGTCAAAGCCTTTGTGGTCTTAAAAGCAAACACCACGGTTCAGGAGCAGCAGCTCATCGATTTTTGCCGGGACCGCATTGCTGTCTATAAGGCCCCCCGCACTGTGGAATTCGTCGCTGCCTTGCCCAAAAATCCAGCCGGAAAGATCCTCAAAAGACAGCTCAGGGAAACGGATACCCAGAAGAATTCTTGAACGTGATTCCTGGCTTCCCCTTGCTTCCCGATCGGGAATGTGACATGATATTTTTGAACAAAGGGTCAAATTTTGACTAAAAAGTCAGTTTCTCGCAAACGCCATCGCAGGTACGACTCTCGGCGACTTCAAATTTTGCGCACGGCCTCTGCGGCTTTTAGTCGTAAGGGGTTTTCGGGAGTGACCATGGAAGAGATCGGTGACGATCTGGAGGTGACCAAGGGAAGCCTGTATTACTATTTCCGTTCCAAACAGGATCTCCTTTACTTCTGCCAGAAATCCTCACTTCGCCGGCTGCTGGAGGAGGCCGAGCGAACCACCCGGTCTACTCAACCGGTGACGATGCAGCTCTACGAATTGATCGTTTCCCAAATCCGCTGCATGCTGGACGAACTCCAGGGATTCACGGCACATGCGGAGTTTCGTGCTTTGCCTGAAGATCAATTGCAGGAAATTATCCAGAAACGGGACCAATACGAGGCGGTCCTCCGAGGCCTGGTCGAAAAGGGAATGGAGGAGGAGATTTTCCTCCCTGGCAACCCGCGTATAGTGGTGTGGGCCATCTTGGGAGCCATCAACTGGACGGTTCAATGGTACACGCCCACGGGTCCATTATCGGCCCAGGAGATCGGTCACGAGTTTGCGCTCTTTCTGGTTCGCGGATTAACACGGGTTGTACATCTGGGTTCCCTGCCAGCTAGGACCCAAGTCGATCCAGCATATTCTCTGAAGGATGTCAGCCAGCCGGAAGGTTAGCGGTGAAGATGACCACCAAGACGCCAAACAAGACACTCATTCGACTGAAGGTGAATGGACAGGATTACCAGGTCGCTGCGGCCGTCAGCAAGACTCTCCTGGAAGTTTTAAGAGAGGATCTCAACCTGCCCGGCACCAAGCATGGCTGCGAGGTGGGAGAATGTGGGACGTGCTGTGTCCTTATTGACGGCCAGCCGGTACTTTCCTGCCTCTCCCTGCCCATCGAGCTGGCAGACCGTGAGATCACCACGGTGGAGGGTCTGGCCCAAAACGGAGAGCTGCATCCGCTGCAGGAGACTATGGCGGAGTTGGGGGCCGCCCAGTGCGGCTACTGCACCCCGGGTATTCTACTGGTGGCTAAAGCCTTGCTGGACGAGGACCCCACTCCCTCCCGAAGTTCCATTCGAGAAGCCCTGGGGGGCAATTTGTGCCGCTGCACCGGCTACCTCAAGATTTACGAAGCCATTGAACTGGCAGCACAGCGAATGGGAGGAGAGGGCGGCGACAAGGAAGCAAAAAGACCGGAACCCGAACAGAGCCTAGCACCAGAGTTGGTACAAAGGAATTGAGATGTCGGACAAGAAGGGCAGCAAAAACGAGTTGAATGTTATTGGGCATCCACTGCTCAAAGTGGATGCCCGCGCTAAATGTGCCGGGCAGACCGTTTTTGCCGATGACATTTTCCTGCCTCGTATGCTTTTTGGAAAACTGCTCAGAAGCACTCGAGCGCACGCCTTGATTCGTCGTATCGATACCGCAAAAGCTGAAGCTGTGCCCGGGGTCAAAGCGGTCCTGCTGGGCGAGGAACTCCCAACTCCTTTCGGCATTCTCCCGGTCAGCCAAGACGAACACACACTGGCCATTGAAAAGGTTCGATTCGTGGGAGATCCCGTAGTGGCAATTGCCGCCCTGGATGAGGAAACGGCTGAGGAAGCCGTCCGCCTGATCGAAGTTGAATATGAAGACCTCCCACCCATCATGTCGATCGAGGATGCACTCAAAACTAAGGAACCCCGCATTCACGACTACGGAGACGGGCCCAACATTCACAAGCTGGTCTCTCTGGAATTTGGGGACACGGCAGAGGCGCTTGAAGCCTCGGACCTCGTTCTTGAAGACACCTTTTTTTACCAGGGGAGCACTCACCTGCCCATGGAGCAGCATGCAGCGGTGGGTCTGTGGGATCTCGATGGCAAGTTGACCCTCTGGTCAGCCACCCAGACGCCACACTACGTTCACCGCGCTCTGGCTCACGTCTTAAAACTCCCTGCTTCCCGTATTCGGGTGATCGCCTGTCCCAACGGAGGAGGCTTCGGGGGTAAAAGCGATCCCTTCAGCCATGAAATCGCCGCGGCAAAACTCTCCATGAAGACAGGTCGACCCGTGAAAATGACTCTGACGCGTGAGGAGGTCTTCTACTACCACCGTGGCCGTCATCCGGTTTTAATGAAATCCAAATTGGGTCTTCGCAAGGATGGAACCATCACAGCTCTTCACTTTAAGACCATCCTTGACGGGGGAGCCTATGGAAGTTACGGAGTGGCCAGCACTTTTTACACCGGCGCGCTCCAGACGGTCACTTACAAGGTTCCTCGCTACAAATTCGAAGGGGCACGAGTTTTTACCAATAAACCTCCCTGTGGACCTAAGCGGGGACACGGTACCCCTCAACCCCGTTTTGCGTTAGAGGTTCAAATGGATAAAGCCGCTGAGAAGCTTTGCATCGATCCAGCCGAACTGCGACTCAAGAACCTCATTGAAGCGGACTCGTTGACCGCCAACTGGTTGAAGATCACTACCTGCGCTTTAAAAACGTGTATCAGGAAAGTTGTAGAGGGCTCGGATTGGAATAACAAGTTTCGGAAGCTGCCCTATGGCCAGGGAGTGGGGCTAGCTTGCAGCTCCTACATCACGGGAGCGGGATTACCCATCTACTGGAACAACATGCCGCAGTCGGGAGTCCAACTCAAGCTCGATCGTTCCGGCGGTGTCACCGCCTTCTGTGGCAGCACCGACATAGGCCAAGGATCGGATTCCGTCTTGGCCTATGTGGTGGCTGAGGTTTTAGGAATTGATCCTTTTGATATTCGCATTGTAACAGCCGACACAGATCTTACACCGGTAGATCTGGGTAGCTACTCGAGCCGTGTCACTTTGATGACGGGCAACGCTGCACTGCAAGCGGCCCATCGGGCCCGAGAGTTTTTGGATGAGGCGGTGGCTGAGAAACTGGGTGTGCCAAAGGACCGTCTGGTGGCAGCGGAGGGTCGAATGTTCGCCGCAGAAGACCCTGAAAGATATGTAGAGTTTGCCCAGGCCGTGCAACTGGCCGAAGCGAAGTTTGGAACCATCGGCACGGTCGGCAGTTACAAACCACCGAAGTCTCCCGGCAAATACAAGGGCGCCGGTGTGGGACCCAGCCCGAGTTACAGTTATACGGCCTGTGTGGCACAAGTCCAGGTGGATCCGGAAACCGGAATGGTCACGGTGGAGAAAATTTGGATCGCTCACGATGTGGGCAGAGCCATTAATCCCTTGCTGGCCATCGGCCAGACCGAGGGAAGCGTCTACATGGGACTGGGTGAAGTTCTCATGGAAGAACAAGAATTTCGAATGAATGTCCACAAAATCCCCAGCATGCTCGATTACAAGAGTCCGACCTCGGAGGATATGTGCCAGGTGGAGACCTATCTGGTGGAGGAACCGGATCCGGAGGGTCCCTTCGGTGCTAAAGAGATCGGCCAGGGCCCACTGCTGCCGGTTCCTCCGGCGGTCGTCAATGCCCTACATGACGCTGTGGGTGTTCGCATTGATGAGATCCCGGTCACGCCTGAAAAGGTGTTAAAGGTCTTGCAGAGCAAAGAGCAAAGAGGCGACCCTCGATATGGACCAGATGTCTTTCCTCAGGTGGATTATCCCGCACCTCTGTTTGTACCACCTCCTTGGGAGGGAGGAGACGGACGGGCCGTGGAAAAATCCGCCTCTGCATCCGGGATAAGAGGAGAGTAACCATGCTCAGGCTGCCTTCTTTTCAATATTTCCAACCCAAAGATGTCCGAGCGGCCGCCCACATTCTGGCCCAGGAAGGACCCAAGGCCACAGTGGTGGCTGGCGGAACCGATCTGTGGGCGAAGATGAAACGTCGTCAGATGGAACCTGAGACGGTGGTGGGCCTGCGACATCTAGAGGAACTGCGACGCTTCGAGGTCACCGCTGATGGGGGGCTTATCCTGGGCGCCAATCTCACCCTGCATGAGTTGGAACGCCACCCTCATCTGCTGCAACATTATCCGGCGCTCGCTTCCGCGGCTCACTCCATTTCCAGTCCCCCATTGAAGACGGTGGGAACGTTGGGAGGAAATCTCTGTGTAGATACCCGCTGCAACTACTATGATCAGACCTATGAGTGGCGAAAGTCGATCGACTTCTGCATGAAAAAGGATGGCGAGATCTGCTGGGTCGCACCGGGAAGTCCTCGCTGCTGGGCTGTTTCATCCACCGATCTGGCTCCCGTCATGCTGGCCCTGGGGGCCCAGATCCACCTGGTTTCCGGCCGCAGTGACCGAATGCTGGATGCGAACGACTTTTATCAGCACGATGGGATCGACTACCTGAACAAGCGACATGACGAAATCGTGACTGATGTGCGTTTGCCGGCAGTTCATGGCGATTTGATGATCTTCAAGAAGTTGCGGCGCCGAGGATCTATTGACTTCCCGATCTTGAACGTCGCTGTCTGGATCCGACCCGATTCCAATCGGCGTGTCTGTGAAGATGTGCGAATCGCCATCGGCGCTGTGACCTCGC
>JAPUKI010000173.1 GCA_027295745.1 Acidobacteriota bacterium | reverse complement strand
CAGGGCGGAAGCGGCGGCGACACGCACCAAGGGACTCTTGCTTCTGTGGCGCGAGAAAAGGCCTCTCGGAGCTATCAGCCGAGCAAGGGGTTCAATACCCGCCGGATCGGCTATCTTTTCTAGAGCCTGGCAGGCGGCGATCACGCGCTCTTTCTCCCAGGCAGAATCGATCAGGGAAACAAGCATGTCCACTGCTCCGGGGGGCTTGATTCTCCCTAAGGACCTCACGGCAGCCACCGCTACAGTCGAGTCCGGGTGGTGCACATAATCAAACAGCAGGGATATGAGATGCTCGTCGTTCAAACTTTCCAGGAGACGAAATGCGGCTCGCCGCACCTGAGGGCTTTCCTCCTCCAGAGCGTAACCCAGCTCCGTTTTCAGATCTCTGGTGATTTCGCCGATTGCCTCCAGGATTCGCACGCGCTGCTCGGCGATGCCCTCCAATACAAGCTCCCGTTTGAGAAGCGTGGCCGCCTCTTGCCCCAGTCTACCCAGCAGACGGGATGCAATCTGCCGCAACCCAACGTTGTCTTCCTCTTTGATGACCTCCAACAGCAAGGGCAAAGCTACGGGGCCTAAACCTTTGAGCAGTTCCTTGGTCTCTTCCACTCGAGTGGGATCCTGGGATTTCAGATCCTCCCAAAGGAGCCGCCTGGTTTTCGGATCCAGACCCTGGAGGACAACCCACTTCTGCGGCCCGGCCTCCTGATCTGGTTTTTCCCTCTGTTTCCGCTGGCGCTGACCCAGATGAGCGAAGATTCGATTCGCTTGTGTGTAGTCAGCAAGCAGAATGAGATGGATCCCGGTTCGAAAGAGCAGGGCAGCCATCTCTTCAAGAAGCTGGGCATTGTCCTCTTTTGCGAAAGCCAGCAGAAGCGGACTCGTCAGCAGTTCCGCCAACCGAGGCTGAGAGTCCAACTCTTTCAGCAAACGGCCGCAAACCTGGATGGCCTCTGTGCGAATCTGTGGGATTTGGCGGTCAAACTCCTGAAAAAACTGTCGGATCAGCTGCCGAGCCTGCACTTTATCGCCCTTGAGAAACAGATCGCGCAGCCGCACTTCCATCGACTGGGGAAAAGCTTCGGGTGGCTGGACGGGTTCGGGTACTAGATCGCCCTGTGCGGGCAGGTCTGCGCCCGTGGCCCGTCCCATCTGCCCAGGCTCCAGATCCTTCTCCGTCCCAGCCTTTTCCCAAGGCTCTGCTTGGGCCGTACCAACGCCAGCCTGCCGTTCCAGGATTTCATAGGTGCGTTGGTCAAAGAGGATGCCGGATAATCCCTGGTCCTGGGCCAGGCGAAGCCAAAAGCTACGATCAAAGCCCTCTATGGGAGGCTGACGGAGTGCTGTAATAAAGGTGGTCAGTTCCTGGGAGGAGATGTGCTGCAAGAAGGACAGGCTCCTGAGTCCGATGGTTTCCAGAAGATTGAGAAACCCGTCTGCTATGGTCCTGAAATCTTGGGTTTCCACCTTTTGGCCGTTGACCAGGAGAGCTTCCTGGACCCGCGCCAGAGTGAGGGCAGGTCTTCTGTCCAGAATGGTTTGGAGAGTCTCCCAGAGTTCTTCAATGGAGCGGCGGATGATCTGGCTCTGTGGTGGGTAGAGCTTAATATTGTTGGTGGCGGTCAGAAGACAGCGGACGACCCGGGGTACTTGGTTCAGATCCTGTTCATCCAACCCTTGGTCTGCAGCAAGCAGGCTGGCAGCATCGTGTTTCGGTGGGATTCTGACAGCTTCCTGCAGCCCATCTGCCTCGGCCGTGGGCGTGTAGCGCACCTGTTCGAGTTCAATATGAGAAAGGCCCTGTTTTGAAACAAAACGCTGCCAGAAACGCCGATCGATCACCTTTGTGCTGACCTGATCCAGAGATTCCAGCATACCTTGCAGTTCCTGCTCAGTGAGACCTCGAGAAAAGGCAATGCCGTGTAATTCAAGGCGAATCATGAAGGTGACGAAGGTTTCGGCAATGGAGTTGTAGGGGGTCACATCCAAGGGTTCGCCATTGACCGACAGAGCCTTTTTGACCTGAGTGATATTGAGGCGATCGCTGTGGACCAGGATCTTGTCAATGGATTCCTTCAGTTGTCCGGTGGCGCTGACGATGGCTGGACTTCCGGGTGGGTAGAGTTGGATCTTGCGAGTGGTTGTGAGCAGTGTGCGAATGACCTCGGGGATATGGGCCAGCGCTACGGGATCCAGGGGTATGTCCGCCGGGCCGAAATCTGCCAACTTTACGTTGTTGTACTGTTTGGCCCCTTCCGCTGTGAATATCTTCTGGTCGTAGGCCTGCTGTGACTCACGGTAAAATCGAGCCTTCGTCTGATTGGACGAGCGCTGGAAGTGGTAAGCAAGAGTGGTGGCCGAAAGAAGCAGGCCCTGGGCATGACGAGTTTCCTGGTAGTTGCCGATACGCTCGTGAAGTTCCCGTTTGCGATTTTCCTCGATGGCGTCGTAGGTGATGTCCAAAATGCTTCGGCTCAAGAAGCGAATGGTCTCATCGTTCCTCTGGTACTTTGAGCCGATGAGACCCAGCGCCACACCCTCATCGATAAAGTCCAGGACCTTGCCCTCTTTTGTGTCAGAACTCCCGCCCAGCATACTCAGGGAGACCTGCTCCCCAAAGGTGGAGGCCTGGTCGAGTAGCTTCCTGTTCTCTTCATTGAGGACGGCGATTTTCTGTCTGATCATCTCCTTCAGGGATCTGGGTAAATCCTTTTCTTCCAATGGTTCAATATCCCACAGTTGGTCGGTGTAGACGATTTTTCTACCCAGAACCAGCTTGCGTACGAGTTCATTGATAAAGAGAGGATTGCCTTGAGTGAGCCGGGCCACCTGTTCCGCGAAGTTCTCGGGCAAACGTAGCTCAGGAAAGAGCAGGTGGAAATGCTGGGCGATGTGGGTGGCCGTGAGAGGGGTGAGGGGTACCCTGACCATGTTCAATTCCTGATGATGCGCGGCGAAGAAGCTTTCCAGTGGGGTCGGCGCTCTTTCGATCTCTCCTGGTCGGATATGGGTGGAGGTCCCACAGAGGAAGACCGGAATGTCTTGGGATAGCAGCAATCGACGCAACAGGAGAAGCGAGGCCTCATCGCTGAACTGCAGATCATCTATAAGCAGAATGAGGGGGCGGGAGTCGAGGAGCTTGGGGAGAGTACGGACCAGGATGGTGAAAAGTTCCTCACGCTGAGTGACGCCAGCTTCCAGTTCAAAATGAGCTCTTGGCCTGACCAGTTGAGGCAAGATGTAGGA
>JAPUKI010000172.1 GCA_027295745.1 Acidobacteriota bacterium | reverse complement strand
GATTCCGCCCCGGCGAGATTTTCCAAATGTTTGAAACCTGGTTAGTACGTTCATGTTGTTCTCCTTTCAGTTGTCTTGGTTTTGGTTGTTGGTTAACGCCATTTCGCTCATACCCATACTGACCGATCCACAGAACAAATTAGTAGACAAGTCTCGGTAAAAAGGCAGGCGCCAACTTTTACAAAGTGTTTACACACAAACGAGCAGAAAGGCATTAGAATGAAAGACATGAAGCCGGCCAAGCCAAAACTACTGATCATAGAAGATGAGGAGTCGATCCTTCAGGGACTGGCCGATGTCTTTGTCTATAATGGCTACCAGGTGGAGACCGCTGTAGAAGGAACCTCTGGTCTGGAGATGGCTCTCAGTGGAGACTATCACCTGATTCTCCTGGATATCATGCTTCCCGGTATTGATGGGTTTAGCGTTTGTAATCGTATCCGTGAGGTGGACCGGCACCTGCCCATCATCATGCTCACAGCCAAGACCTCGGAAGAAGACATCATCAAGGGTCTCAAACTGGGAGCAGACGATTACATTCCGAAACCCTTCTCGGTCGCGCAGCTGCTGGCTCGAGTGGAGGCCGTTTTGAGGCGATCGGGAAAGCTCCATACAGACATGAATGCTTTTAATCTGGGAGATCTCCTCATTCACCCGGAACGTTTGCTGGGCACAAGAGATGGGGAGGAGATCCTCTTCACCCGCCGCGAGCTCGAGATCCTGGTGTACCTCAGCAGGGCAGCCCGCCCGGTCTCGCGGCCGGAACTGCTGCAGGAAGTGTGGGGCTACGCGAATGTCGACTATCTCGAAACCCGAACGGTCGATATCCACATAGCCAAGCTGCGGCGCAAAATTGAGAGAGATTCCAGCCAACCCAGATTGTTGGTGACGGTTCGTGGCGAGGGCTACCAGTTGAAGGGGGAAGAATGAAAAGACTGCGTTTGTACTTCGCGCTTTTCTTCATCTTGCTGGCTGTCCCCATTGTGATCCTGTTAAGACACACTTATAACAATCTGGAACAGGAGTCCTTCTTCCTCTATCGCAGGACTGCCGAGGGCCTGATGGCGACAGTCCACCAGCGGCTTCAGGAAAAACTCCTGGTTGAAGAGCAGCGCCCTTACACCCACTACCGCTACATTCACGTGGCCGATCGACCGCTTCCACAGCAGGAAGGGTTAAACCTGTCACCGCTTGCCAGCTTTCCGGTGCAATCGGAGATCCCAGGTATCCTGGGATATTTCCAGATTGATCCGGACGGAAGCTTCCACACTCCGCTCTTGCCGGATGGGGTGCCAGACAGCGAAATGGTCGTCCCCCGGAGAGAAGAGCGTGAACAGATGAGGGACCAACTTGTCACTCTGCTGGAGGGGCGCACATTCTTCCCGTCCACCGGTTTGCGAGCTCAACTGGACGACCTGAGGCTGGAGGAATCCCCTGCGTCTGTGGAGGAAACCTTCTCAAACTTCAGGGACAATCTGGAGTCGAATGTGGACGTCACTCTGGAGAGTGAGTACGCCAGGCAAGCCTCACGAGAATCTGGACTGGCAGTGCCAAGTGAACAGGAGGAGAAGAAAGAAAGTGTCCAGCGCCGGCTCCAGAAAAGCTCACCCATGCAGGCTGAGGTCTTCGACTCTCAACTCAAGGACGCCTACTCCGAAGAGTTGGATAAGGCCAAGGAAAATGCTTCCCCTCAGGGCGCAGATATTCTGCCCAGCCGGGTTGCTGGAGAACCAGAGATCCGTATTCTCCGAAGGGGAGACGAACAGCTCGCATCTCCAGATGCCGATGTCCCACCAGAACCGGAAGTGGTAGCGGAAGTTGATCCCTTTCAGAGCGAACTGATTGACCGGGACTGGCTGGTTCTTTACAGGAATGTCTGGGCACAAGAGAGACGATACATCCAGGGCTTTGCCACGAGTCTTACAGAATTCCTGCAAGCCCACCTGGATCCAGCCTTTCTCAACTCGGCGCTGCCGGAGACGGCCTCTTACCTCGTTTTCTACGAGGGGGAGATCCTCCAGCCGGAGGCAGGTGATTCGACCCATCAAAAGCCCCTGCTCCTGCACAGCTCCGCTTTGCCCTATCCCCTCAGCGACTTTCACCTGGCCATCACCGTGGGCAGCCTTCCCCAAAGCCCGGCTCATCAACTGGTGAACTTTCTTGCTGTCTTCCTTTCACTGCTGTTCATTGGGGGGCTCCTGGGAATTTATCGACTGACCACAACCCAGATGGAGCTTTCCCAAAAAAAGAGCGATTTCGTTTCGGCCATCAGCCATGAATTGAAAACCCCACTCACTGCGATCCGAATGTATGGCGAGGTGCTCATGGAAGGATGGGTGGAGGAGGAGAAGAAGGAGCGCTACTACCAGCACATCCATGACGAGAGTGAGCGACTCAGTCGGCTGATTCAAAATGTTCTGACGCTCGCCGAGCTGGAGCGAAACGAGTGGCAAATCAATCTTCAGGCTCGACATCCTGTGGAACTGATCACGAGTATCACGGAGCGCCTGACCAACCAGGTCACGCGAGCCGGATTCGAATTTTCCACTATCACGGAAGGAGAGGCCAAATCGATCCAGGTGGACACCGATGCCCTGACCCAGATCCTGATCAATCTCATCGATAATGCCATCAAGTTTTCAAAGGACGCCGAAACAAAAAAGATCGTGTTAACGGTGAGCCAGGTTGGGATGGACTGTTATATTCGTGTCAGAGACTTTGGCCCGGGCATCCCCAGCCGGAAACTCAAGAGCATCTTTGAAAAATTTTACCGCATCGATAACGAGATGACCCGTACCACCCGGGGCACAGGAATCGGCCTGGCCCTGGTGAAGATGTTGGCGGATGCCATGGGAGCTCATGTTGATGTCAGCAACCGCCAACCCGGCACCGAGTTCAGCATTCGCTTCCCCACCGATCCGGGCTAGGGAGAAAGGCCAACCTGGCCCGTGGGCTAAAGCCCACGCCTCTGTCTGAGTCTCGTCGGCTCCGTCAGAGCCGCAGGTTTTAGCCTGCGGGCCGTCCCCATATTCTAGGAGTCGTCACGTGACGAGCGCTGTTCTCTGAAAGCTATCCTCAGTTAAATTGCATCCCCCCCAAACTCCAATGTTCCAGGAAAACACTGTCTGGGGTTTACGATAAGTCTGATCTCTCTGCCACTTAATGACATAATTGAGTGATATGGAAGTCACTGTTGAAACTGCGCTGTTGCAGAAGGCACTATCTTGCATTAGACCTCGACTGTCGCCGCTTAAGAACTACCAACTCATTCCTGCTCTCAAAAGTCTGCACCTTAAGGCGGGGGGTTCAACACTCCTCATACGGGGCGGCAATGGTGAAGTCTTTGTCGAATGTGAGATCCCCGCAGATGTTTCAAGCAAGGGCAAGCTCGTTGTGCCGGTATCAGCTGAGACACAAAGTATTTTTCGAGTCATCCTTCATCGTTTCATGGGGTACACGACCGAGATCCAGACCGAGGGCAATGGGAGTTTGACTTTTAAGTCCGGAAAGGCCTTCTTCAGGGTAAAGCCTTTCAGTCCGAGGACCTACCCGGCGTTCCCCAAAATGGGTATTGTTGCCGCGTTTGGTCCCGAATTGGTCACCGAGCTCAAGCGACTCAAGCCGTGCATCACAGATAGAGTTCAGCACCTTGACAACCTTCGACTCGAGGGAGAAGCGGGAAGGTATGCATTGTCTGCGACCGACGGGTTCGTTCTGGGTTACATCAACAACGTTCCTGGCCCCGAGGACAAACTCAGACTCAAGTTGCCACCCAGTCTCGCGCGGGATCTGATCAGACTGAAGGCAGGTAAGATCACATTGCTCGAAGGCTCTAAATTTATGGGTGCAAGATTTGGAACCGCTGTTCAAACCTCCATTGCTGTCAGGAAGGTCGAACGAACCACGCCCGAGCTAAAAGGGTTTAAGCGGATCTTCTCGATCTGGTTACCTTCGGAGGAACTCAAAAAGGCCTGCCGTGGAGACGCACTAATAAAGCCCGACGGGATCGTCGATGCTTGGCTGCACCTGCGCAGCTCGCAGCGAGTAGCCGAACTCAAAATCGTGGGGTATTCAATCCGAGACAGTACTGCCCTGGACAGTATTACAGTAAAGGCGCCTTTCACAGGGGAGTTCCTGTCTCACGATGTCATGCTTGAGGTGATTCCTCGTTGGCTTCTGAACTTCTTCTCAGTGTGCAGGCGTGACGTGATTCGGTTTGAACTGCTGAGGCAGACCGATCGTTACCTTATCCGTTTATCGGGTTGTCGAAACCAGCAGTTCTATTTCTACCTAAGCAATGTGTCCGGCTTGCCCGACATTGAAAGTGAGGAATGAATGAACAAGAAAGCAAGACGCTCTATCAAAGTGAAGGATATCTTACCGAATCCCTTTCGCAACATGGACACCTACCCCATTGACCGGCAGAAAGTCAAAGCACTGAAAACCTCCATTTCAGATACAGACTTTTGGGATAACCTTCTCGCCAGACCTCATCCGACAAAATCGAAGAAAGTTCAACTCGCCTTTGGTCATCACCGTTTGATTGCTCTCAAGGAGTTAGGCATTAAAGAAATTGAATTCCCAGTCCGAAATTTAGATGACGCAACAATGATCAAAGTCATGGCGAACGAAAACATGGAGGACTGGAAAACAAATCTTGCTGTCGTAGTCGAAACCGTTTCTGCTGCTAAGGATTTCCTTGACGCTGAGCTGTCTAAGGCCAAGAGCTTCAAGACGCTTAATGAATCTATTAAGCGTTTAGTGGACAAACACAATTTTGACAAGATCAAGAAAGAGGGAGTCGGCCAGACGACCATCCTCAAGTTCCTCGGTCAGAATTGGAAACAATGGACGATCCAAGTAGCTCTTGCCATTCTCAAAGATGTGAAAAAGGGTGTACTTGACCTGGAGGCAGCACAGGTCTTCCCCAACGTGCATCAAGCGAGCGAGTTTCGGAAAACTGTCAGGGAGATCAAAGCTGATCTGAAAGACCAGATTCACTTAGCAAAGAATCTCGAAGCAAAATGGAGCAAGAGTGATTACCACAAACCCAGAGGCATCTCATCTGAGAAGAAGCCGGCTCGCAAAAGATCAACGCTTCCCCGGGACCAAGCTGAGGCCCTACGAGCACTCAGCACATCGCTCACAACCGCCCAGAAACTGATTACCCGGATCGAAGGGAAGAAAGG
>JAPUKI010000171.1 GCA_027295745.1 Acidobacteriota bacterium | reverse complement strand
TGTGGGGCCGAATAGGTCGATGGCAACCCCCAGATAGTCAGGCTCTTCCTCTTTGATCAGTTTCCGCAGCATGTTGACAAAACCATAGACAGCATTGGTGGGAAGGCCCTCAGCGTTGGTGAGCGGGGGGATGGCATGGTAAGCCCGGTATATGTGAGACATGCCGTCTACCAGGTAAAGTTTGGCTGCCACGGGGGGGTATGTTAGCACGTTCGGGGACTCGTGCTTGTTGGGGAATCGTGCCGTCGTGCGGTCGTGCATTCGTGCGGTCGTGGGGTCGGGGTTTTGTGCTGGTCCTTTCGATTCTAGCCACCAGGTGGACGTGGTTCTCAGCTCGATTCCGGAAGGGGCGATACTGCTACAGTAACTCCAGCTCTACAAGAAATTCCGTGTTGTGCCGCCCTTACAGGGCTCATGAGCTCAACCATCCTTTTTCCAGGGGTTTTCACCCCTGGCTATTTCCTGGCGCCCCGTTGGGGCTCCGGAGCTTTCGGAAGTAAACACAACTGGCCAAGCTGAGGCAACGATGGCTTCAAGGAAGAAGAGTGTAAACGATGTATCCGGTCGCTCATTATGTCGCCCCGTTGAGGCTCAAGGTGGGGACCTGGCTGAACTGGTGGGAAAAATCGAATATCTCTCGCAACAGGAACGGATACAAAACAGCCAAAACACACAGACCACACCACGACTGCACGACCGCACGACCGCACGACCGCACGAATGCACGAATGCACGACTGCACGAATGTGCACAAGCCCGGCCGACCCGCTTGATCCTTTTCCTGGGGCTGATGAAGTGCTCCCTTCCATAATTACGATGATGTTTGTATTTCTGGAAGGGAGCACTTAGCATTAGCCAAGTGTCTTCCCTGGTGAAAATCAATGCCATCTGGCGTGTCCCCTTGATTTTGCTGTGGACCGCTGTTATGGCCACTATTAGTGTGGCTTTTTCCGTGGTGGATCAGACAGGAGGCCGACAGCATGGGTGTGCCCGCACTTGGAGTCGCTTTATCTTCTTGGTGTCTCGAGTCAAGGTCGAGATTCAGGGTTTGGAAGGATTGGATCGCCACCGAGGATACCTCTTTGCGGCCAATCACCTGAGCATTTTTGACCACTGGGCTTTCCTGGCCCATCTGCCTTTTCAGTTTGGCTTTGTGGCCAAGGCTTCTTTGTTTCGATTGCCCTTTTTAGGCTGGCATCTGCGCCGCTCGGGCAATATTGCCATCGGCCGTCACAACCACAGAGAAACCTTACGGGTGTTTCGCTCCGCTGCCAAGAGGATCCGGGCCGGAATGTCCTATGTGATCTATCCGGAAGGGGCACGGACGTGGGGTGAGGCGGTCGGTCCCTTCAAGCGAGGAAGTCTGCTGTTGGCCCAGTACGCCAATGCTCCCATCGTTCCAGTGACTTTTATCGGGGCCCATCGCCGCCTGCTGCGGGGTTCCGTACTGATCTGTCCCGGGACGATGCAGATGATCATCCATGCTCCCATTGAGTTTGAGGAGTACAAAGACCTTGATCCACAAACTCTTGCCGACACAGTCCGAGAGAGAATTTTGGAGAGCTACCAAAAGGTGTCCTGAATGAGCAATGAGAAGGAACTGATCGGCAAAATCCAACAGGCACTCAGGGAGTTCGACATTCCTGCCTGGCTCTTTTACGGCTTTCGCGATCTTGATCCGATTGCCACCCGCATTCTCCAGTTCGGGCCTCATCAGTTGGCAACTCGGCGCTGGTTTTATTTCATCCCGGCAGAGAGTGAACCGAAGAGGCTGGTCCACCGACTCGAATCTTCCCTTTTGGATCACCTGCCCGGCAGTAAGGAAGTCTATTTGAAATGGGAGCAACTGCAAGAGAAGGTCAGGGCACTCTTAGAGGGGGTTTCGACGGTGGCCATGCAATTCTCGGAGAACAATGCCATACCTCATGTCTCGAAGGTGGATGCGGGAACAATCGACCTGGTCCGTTCCTGCGGACCAAAGGTCGTTTCTTCAGGAGATCTGATCCAGCGTTTTGAGGCCGTCTGGAGCCCCACACAGGTCCAGCAACACCGTGCCACCGCTCTTGCCCTGACTGCCATTGTCAAGGCCGCTTTTGTCCAGGCTGCTGCTGAAATCTCTTCTCAGGGTGAGAGCAACGAGCTGCGCATCCAGCGCTTCATTTTGGATCGCTTTGAGCGGGAAGGGTTGCTGACTGACCACTCTCCCATTGTGGCAGTGAATGAAAACAGCGCCAACCCACACTACCAGCCCAGCCAAGCGGAATACTCCACAATTCACAGAGATGATTTCCTGCTGATTGACCTATGGGCCAAGTCCAAACAGGAAGACAGCGTGCATGCCGATATTACCTGGACGGCCTTTATGGGTGAGCGGGTACCCGAGAAGATCACCAAGATTTTCCAGGTCGTCCGCCAGGCTCGTGACCGGGGAGTGGACTTCTTGCACGCACGGTTTGAGGAGAAGAACCTTCCCCAGGGTTGGGAGGTGGATGACATCGTTCGCGAGAACATCCGGCAGGCTGGCTACGAAAAATTCTTTGTCCATCGGACCGGTCACAATCTGGGCCAGGAGATACACGGCAATGGAGTCCACTTTGACAACCTCGAGACGCATGACACACGGCTAGTCATCCCCGGCATCGGCTGTACCATCGAGCCTGGAATCTATCTGGAGGGAGAATTTGGCGTCCGCAGTGAGATCAATGTGTTCTTCGCCCAGCCAGGACCAGAAGTGACAACACCGCCCCAGGAGGAAATCTGGCGGATAGGGGACAACTGACAACCGTTGCCGGGCTGCCGGCTGTGATCTGTGGTTACTGAATGCGTTCCATAAAATCAGCGAGTGCGATGATCGACATATCCCGGTACTGTCGCAAAGAAAGCAGATGTCTATCTCCCGTCACGATCAGGTCAGCCTCGGCAAGGAGTGCACATTCCAGGATTCGATTGTCCGCCTCATCTTTGAGGACGTGAATGTGAGGCTGGGACTTGACGACTGTGGCGGTTCCACTGATGGCGCGGAGGAGTTGTTGGATCTTGTAGTCTGACCACGCAAACTTGGTGCGAAGTGTGTTCGCAGTTTCAGTCAGAATGGCTACAGAGGTAAGAAGCTCAAAGGTTCCCCGGACGGCCTCAAGATATGCCTTTTCCGCATTGCCGCCTGGAATGACGAACGCAGAGATAAAAATGTTGGTATCGAAAACAACCTGCACCC
>JAPUKI010000170.1 GCA_027295745.1 Acidobacteriota bacterium | reverse complement strand
CTCATGGCCTGGGTCCGTTTCTGCTCTTTCTGGATTTACCCGTCCCTGGCCTGTCTGCTGCTGTTCCTCTCACTTCACCAGGACACCCCATGGAAGCAGCTCCTGTGGCTGATTCCATGGGGTTGGTTCATCTGGAGCCTGCTGGAGTATGCGCTCCATCGCTTCTTCTTTCATTGGGTTCCTCACCATCGCAGATTTAAAAAGATCGTACGATCCCTTCACGTCAGCCATCATGGCGATTCCAGGAATCCTGACAAGATCCTGGTTCGACCCATTTACAGCCTGCCTGTTTCCGCTCTCTTCCTAGGAGGTTTCTATGCAATAACGGGTAGTCTCTTTGCAGCTTCTTCACTGCTGACCGGTCTTTGGCTGGGATTTCTCTACTACGAGCTCGTTCACTACCGACTACACCTGAGCAAAGCTAACGGCGGTTTGCTGGAGTACCAACGCCAAGGGCATTTCTACCATCACTTCGTGGATCCGAACCACTGCTTTGGCGTCACCTCGCCTTTATGGGACCTGGTTTTTGGCACCTATCGACGCATCAGCACGCGATAAGCGCGCTTCGTTCGCCTTCGTGCTGTCGTGCGCGTCTCAGGTTTGGTATTTTGAATTTGTTTGGTATTTGGAGTTTGAGATTTAGATTTTTGCTGCCGGCAGTCAGCGGTCTGCGGTCTGCCGACTGCGCTTCTTCCGTAGTGCCCGCACCGCCTCCGGCAAGACAGCAGTAGCATCACCCTCGATGCGAAGATCGGCAAGCTGATCGTGTGCGGTCGGACCCTGATTGACAATGACGTACACAGCTCCATGTTCCTTGGCCGATCGAGGCACGGAAGCGGCAGGTTCCACTTCAAGGGTGGATCCAACGACGATCACCAGGTCAGCGCGAGAGGCAGCATGGAAGGCCTCCCGCACTTTATCCTGAGGCATCGCCTGCCCGAACGAGACAGTGGCTGGCTTGAGGAATCCCCTACAGGAACACAGCGGGGGTTCACCGGTGCGTTTGAACTCCTCAAAGACGGGGTCTGGATCGCAAAGCTGGCCACAGGTCTGGCATTCGATCTTCCGGTTGGTACCGTGCAGCTCGATCACTCTTTCTTCAGGGTGGCCGGCGAGCTGGTGCAATCCGTCAATGTTCTGCGTCACCAGCGAATCCAGACGCCCGATCTCTTCCAGCTCATACAAGGCCCGGTGGGCTGGATTGGGTTGAGCGTCACGAATCTCATCCCAACCCTGTAGTTTGAACTCCCAGTGACGGACACGAGCCGCGTGCGAGTTCATGAACTCATCGTAGTAGACGGGTTGCCATTTTTTCCACAGGCCCTGAGGACCCCGAAAATCGGGAATGCCTGAAGCGGTCGAGATACCTGCCCCAGTGAAGGCCAAGACTCGATGGGACTCATCCAGGAGGGTAGCCAGTTGAGTGGGTGAAGTTCGGTGTTCTATTTTCCTTCCTCCGGTTGGGCACCGCGCAGCACGATCACAGGTCTTACCTGATCGGCTGGGCCTGACTGCCCAATGGCCAGTAGCTGCTGTTGGTGAAAGAGCCGAAAAAAATTGTCATGGACGGTACCACTCCTGGAGATCCCGTTTCCATGTCGTACTCGAACCGCCTCCGGCTCATCAAGATCGATGCGGGGGAGTTCGGGCAAAAGCTCCTCCATGGGGTAAAGATGATCTCGCCACTGATTTTCAATCCCTTCGAAGGGCAGAGCCTGGGAAAGATCAAAGCAACCACTGCGGGTACGCTGTAACTTCCGAAGATAGGCTCCACAACCGAGGGCTTCTCCTATATCGTGGGCAAGAGTCCGAATGTAGGTGCCTGCGGAGCAGCCTACGGATAGGTTCCAGATTTCTCTTTCTTGTCTGAGCAACTCGAGCCGATGAATCGTAACCTGTCGCCACGGACGCTCCACCTCTCGCCCTTGCCGAGCCAGCTGGTAAAGCTTTTTTCCGCCCACCTTCACAGCTGAAAACATGGGAGGTTGCTGCATGATCTCTCCGGTGAATTTACTCAGCACCTCGTCTGCTTTCTGGGGGGAGATTTCAGGTACAGGGCTCTCTTTCAGGACCTCACCCTCTCCATCCAAGGTGTCCGTCGTTTGTCCGAGCTGGATTTCGGCAAGATACTCCTTGTCACTGACCTGGAAAAATCGGGTCAAACGAGTGGCAGATCCCAGGAGAAGGGGCAATACTCCACTGGCCAAGGGATCAAGAGTTCCCGTGTGGCCGACCTTGGTCCTTGAAAGCACCCGGACCCTTGCCACGATATCATGAGATGTGGGACCTGAGGGTTTGTTGACCACTAGCGCACCACAGAGAGGATCGTGGGTCGTCATTCTTAGCTGTTGGTCAGTGGTTTGCCGATCTAGCCTGCTGCTTCAAGTGGCGGCTCGTACTTTCCATCCACCAGTTTCTCTAATTCCAAGACCACCTTTTCGACAACCTCTTGAAAGCTACCTTCAACGGCAAGGCCTGCCGCATTTTTGTGGCCACCACCGCCAAAATGTTTCGCTACTGTACTCACATCATAGTGGTTCTTCGATCTCAAGCTGACACGATAGCGCCCCTCCGCCTCTTCACGAAAAAAGGCAGCCAGATAAATCCCTTCCATAGAGAGGGGGTAGTCGACGATACCTTCCATATCGTTAGCAGAAGCTCCCGTTTTTTCTAACATTTCCTGAGTGAGCGTGATGGAGGCGATCCTGGAAGAGTGGATCTGCAAAGTATTCAGAAGCATTCCCAGAATCTGAAGCCGGGCATAGGGACGAGTCATGTAAACGGCCTGAGAAATCGCTGAGGGAGAGGCTCCATGGTTGACGAGGTCACCCGCGATGAGAAAGGTTTTGGCCCGGGTATTGGCGTATTGAAAGGACCCGGTGTCCGTGAAAATAGCAACGTAGAGGTTGGAAGCAATCTCTGATGTCAGCTGGACCTGGAGAGGCTGAGCAAGTTCATAGATCATCTCTCCCACGGCGGCCGCCGAATCATCCAGCCAGTTGAGATCTCCAAAGGGTTCCGTCTTGGGGTGGTGGTCAATGCTGATGACGAAGTACTGGTCAAGGCCCTGGAGGTTGGGCCGTTGCAGGTCATTGCACTCCAGAACGAACAGCCCATCGTAGCTCCCTTCAACCTTATGGGTGACCTGAACCCTTTCGATTCCGGGAAGAGACTGATAGGGACGTGGGTGAGGATCTGCATTAAAAATATGGGCGGTTTTCCCCAGCTTTTCCAGCATCAGAGCCAGTCCCAGCTCCGAGCCGATCGCATCTCCGTCGGGGCGGGCATGAGAGGTAATGACAAATCGATCGTGATCTTTTATAAACTGGATAATGTCGTCCACAGCCTTCACTCGTACTCAAAGAAATCGACGTCGTATCTTAGCAAGTCTCCACCGAGGATTCGCTCACTTTCCTGGATGAACTTCGCTGACAATCCTTCCAACACTCTTCGATTTGGACCAATGGCGACCGCTCCCAATCGCGCCCGTTGCCAAAGCTCCTGATGTTCAATCTCGGAAACCGAGAAGTTGAAGCGGGAGCGCAAACGATCAACGACCTTCCGAAGGACACTCCTTTTCTCCTTCAGTGAGTGGCTGTGAGGAAGGTGGATTTCCAAAGAGCAAAAAACAATGGGCATAAACTCCTCATCTATACTAACCCTT
>JAPUKI010000017.1 GCA_027295745.1 Acidobacteriota bacterium | reverse complement strand
TTGGCCTACAAATGGATTCGGATTCTTTTTCGCTGCTGGCAATCCCGGCAACCCTATGACGAGAACATCTACTTGCGCGCCCTCCAACACCGTCACTCACCGCGTTGGGCTCGCATTGTCCAGCAATCTTCCATGAGGGTGGTGGCTTGAATAACACTAAAAAGGAGTTGACTTAAAAGCTCAGATGTCTGGCTATTTCATGTCGCCCCGTTGGGGCTCCGGAGGTCTCTCGCCAGCCGATCTGTTGCCAGGTGTCAGCTCTCCGTTCGGCACCTGAGATCCCTCCCACGTACCCATCATTCAGGCTATGAGGGCAGGGCGGTCGGCAGTTCCTGGAAGTCTTCAAAGTGGGTCATCTCCTTGAATTCCCGATAGCGCAATTCGATCTCCGTATAGGTCAGCTCCTTGAGCCGATCGAGGGAGAATTTTTCCACGCTGAAGCTGGCCAACACTGATCCGAAGATGATGGCCTGACGCATGGCCTGAGCATCGGATCGGTTGACTCCCGCCAGATACCCCATGAATCCTCCTGCAAAGCTGTCTCCCGCACCAGTGGGGTCAAAGACATCTTCCAGGGGGTAAGCAGGAGCGCCGAAAACCGACATCTCACCTCCCTGAGGCAGGCCGCCCTGACCCAAGCTCGCCTGATGGTCCATTTGAAACATGAGCACCCCGTACTCACCCCTTTTGATCACCACGATTCCGGGACCCCAGCCCAGGATTTTCCGTGCCGCCTTAACCAAGTTCGCTTCCCTTGCCAGCTGCCGAGCCTCCGAGTCATTGACCAAGAGAATACCCACGTATTTCAGTGTCTCCAAAAGGGACTCGAAATGGCCGTCGATCCAATAGTCCATCGTGTCGCAAGCCACCAATTGAGGTTTCTGAACTTGGGAGATGACCTCCCTTTGAAGAGCTGGATCAATATTGCCGAGAAAAACATAGTCCGATTTACGATCCTTCTCTGGAATCTTTGGTTGAAAATCGGAAAACACATTCAGTTGAGTATCCAGGGTGGTTCTTTCGTTCAAGTCGTAGCCATACTCACCTTTCCAACGGAAGGTCTGGCCATCCATCACCTCCAGGCCTTCCAAGTCGACATTTCGGGATTCCAGAAATTGCACGTCCTGGCGACGAAAGTCCTCGCCCACACAGGCCACCAGATCCACCTGAGTGAAAAAGCTGGCAGCCACACTGAAATAGGTGCCTGAGCCTCCCAGGACCTCTTCCACTTCGCCAAAGGGAGTCTTAACAGAGTCGTAAGCTACCGATCCCACTGCAAGGATTGACGCCATTTGGGTTTCCTCCTTACAGGTACTTTCCTATGACCACTTTCAGCTTTTCCTTCGTTTCCTCCGGAATCACATCCGGATTGGTGAGAATGGCGCCTCGCAAGGCATGCTGGCATGCACAGTCGAATTCATGGGGAAGGATCTTGAGAACTTCTTTAATCACTCTCTGGGCATTTCGGCTGTTCTTGCTCAGATACTCAAGGAGAGTATCAACCGTCACAGGTTCCTCTTCCTCATGCCAGCAGTCATAGTCGGTGACCATGGCGATGGTGACGTAACAGATTTCTGCCTCTCGAGCCAACTTTGCTTCCTGCAGATTCGTCATCCCAATCAGATCCATCCCCCAGCTCCGAAAGAGTTCAGACTCAGCACGGGTGGAAAAAGCGGGTCCTTCCATACACAGGTAGGCTCCGCCCAGCTTGATGGGAAAATTGATATTTCTGGCCGCTGCTTCCACTTGCTGTGCCAACTGAGAGCAGATGGGATCGGCAAAGCTGATGTGGGCAACGATGCCATCCCCAAAGAAAGTCGAGATGCGGCCCCGAGTGCGGTCTACAAACTGATCCGGGAGCACGAAGTCCATCGGCTTATGCTCGATCTTCAGTGAGCCGACGGCACTGGCCGAGAGAAGCCGTCCCACCCCAAGCTTCTTGAATCCATAGATGTTCGCGCGAAAATTCAGCTCGGTGGGAAGAAGCCGATGCCCCCTCCCGTGGCGAGACAGGAAAGCCACACGTTTCCCTTCTAACAGTCCCAGAATATAGGCATCGCTGGGACTCCCGAAGGGTGTATCGATGTGAAGCTCGCTCTTGTTTTCCAGTCCGGAGATCTCATAGAGCCCGCTGCCACCAATAACACCAATTTCCGCTTGACTCATCTTCCTCTTACTACCCTTCTGCCTCCTGCCAGGGCTCTGCCTCCAGGATATATCTCCCATTCTCCTGCGACAATCGTCCCAAGGGGAGTTTCGGGTCGTGTTCCAGAAAGAGAAGCCATTTTTCATCCACGGCCTGGGGATAGATTCGCTTCCGGACTTCCAGAGTGGTTAAGGGAAAAAGGTCATAGGCCATGATCCAGGGCAGGGAGATGTGGGCTGCAGTCGGACACAGATCGGCCATATAAAAAAGTATTTTGCCTTCTGACTCGACCTTTACAGACTGGTGACCCGCCGTATGTCCCGGGGTCTGAACCAGGGTCACTCCAGGCACAATTTCTTGGTCTTCCTCCACAAACTGGAGCAATCCCCTTTGTTCCAAAGGCTTCCAGTTATGGGGGAAATAGGTGGCCACGGTTCGCTCGTTGGGATGATTGGCGTCTTCATATTCCTGGCGGGAGACAAGATAGGTCGCATTGGGGAAAGTGGGAACGAATTCGTCTCCCTCCAAACGGGTATTCCCTCCACAGTGATCAAAGTGATAATGGGTATTAATCACAAAATCAATCTTCTCCGGAGGGACATCAATTCGCTGCAATTCTCGAAGAATATCTGTATCGTGCTCGATGTTATAAATCTCAATCTCTTTCTCGGTATTGTTGAAACCGCAACCGGTGTCGATAAGCAGGTTTTTCTCAGCGGTCTGAATGAGAAGACAGTTCAAACCCAAACGGATTCTATTTCTCTCATCGGGAGGGGATTTCTTTTCCCAAAGCATCTTGGGAACCACTCCGAACATAGCGCCCCCGTCCAGCCACAGACTTCCATCCGAGATGAGATGCAGCTCAAACTGTCCCCACTTCACGACGATTCCCCAGAGGCAGGCTGAACGAGTTCGATCAGGACACCACCGGTGGAATCGGGGTGAACAAAAGCAATCAACGAACCCTCTGCACCTGGTCGTGGTTTCTCGTCGATCAGCTTAATGTTCTTCTCACTCAGAAACTGGAGCCGCTCTTCCAGATTCTCAACTTCCAGGGTGATGTGGTGAATTCCTTCACCACGGTCATCAATGAACCGTTGAATGTGAGAATTCTCTTCAGTCGGTTCAATCAATTCGATGGCCGAGTCACCCGCTTCCATAATAGCCACCTTAACCTTTTGATCTTGAATAACTTCGATGGAGTCCAACTCCAGCCCAAGGTGCTTGTAAAACTCCGCCGTAACGGCTATGGATCGTGTGGCGATTCCCACGTGGGCAATTTTCTTAATCATAAGTTTCCTCCTGGCCGTCCAGTTTTCTTAGCAAACAATCCATGATCGTATAAGGATCCATTTCCCGAGTCATCAATTTTTCTGCGTACCAGTCCAATTTTTCTTCAGGAATTCGCTCCAGAACCTTCCGAGTCAAGTGATCTC
>JAPUKI010000169.1 GCA_027295745.1 Acidobacteriota bacterium | reverse complement strand
TCGCTGGCTACAACGCTGCAACACGAGAAAGTACGAAGAATTCTTGCGGAGTTAGGAACTGGCTAAGAGGCTTTCATCCTTTTGGTTAGAGGTCAGACGGCTCAGGAAAGTCAGACCCGTACTATGACATCTCACCCGACGGACAACGATTCCTGATGATCAAGGCCGTAGGAGGAAGCACCGGCCAAATCAACGTCATCCTCAACTGGTTCGAGGAACTAAAGCGCCTCGTCCCCACCGACCAGTAGTGTCCGGTTAAGGATTTAGCATGGTCTAGTAAGTTATTGTAACAAATGGATTTAGAATTGAATCTCGTTGTAAACGATTTAAACCTGTCATATCTATCTGCACATTCTTTCGCAACATCGCGGGAGGGTGTAGCCGATGAACTTTGGACGAACAGTTTTTTCGCAGTTGATGAGTTTTGTTCCGCATTACGAGTTTACCCAGTGCGTGAAACGGTATGGGGGAAACTATCGAGTGCGCAGCTTCTCTTGTTGGGATCAGTTTCTCTGCATGGTCTTTGCTCAACTCACTTGCAGGGAAAGCCTGCGAGACATCGAGACTTGTTTGCGTGTCATGCAGAGCAAGCTTTACCACCTAGGGATACGCGGGAAGGTTTCTCGCAGCACGTTGGCGGATGCAAACGAAACGCGAGATTGGAGAATTTACGCCGACTTTGCTCGGCTCTTGATCGACACAGCGCGAAGACTCTATGCCAAGGAAGAATTTGGAGTGCAACTCGAACAAACCGTTTACGCTCTGGATTGTACGACCGTGAATCTTTGTCTTTCGCTGTTTCCTTGGGCTCGCTATCGAGAAAAGAACGCAGCGATCAAGATCCATACACTTCTGGATTTGCGTGGGAGTATTCCCTCTTTTATCAAGGTCACTCCCGCCAGGGTTCACGAAATTCACATTCTGGACGAATTGGTTCCAGAACCAGGCTCGACTTACATCATGGATCGAGCCTACCTGGACTTTTCCCGCCTCTACTCTTTGACTCAGGGCTTGGCCTTCTTCGTTATTCGAGCCAGAAAAGGTTTTCTTTTCCAACGGCTCTATTCCCATCCCGTCCAGAAAAGTTCGGGTCTGCGATGCGACCAAACCATTGTGCTCAAGGGCTTGATTCAAAAAAAAGGATATCCGGAAAAATTGCGCCGCATTCGGTACCGGAATGCCCAAACCGACAAGCAGCTCGTCTTTTTGACCAACAATTTTCACCTTTCCGCCCTCACCATTACCCAGCTGTACCAATGCCGCTGGCAAGTAGAGTTGTTTTTCAAATGGATCAAACAGCATCTTCGAATCAAGAAGTTTTATGGGATTTCAGAAAACGCGATCAAAACACAGATTTGGACTGCCGTCTCCGCGTATGTTCTGATCGCAATTGTTCGAAAACGTCTAGAAATCAAAGCCAGCCTCTACACAATCTTACAAATCCTAGGGGTTACCCTTTTCGAAAGAACCCCGCTTTCACAGGTACTTACAGAACGGAACTACAATAATGAACAGACTCAGAACTGTAACCAGTTAAGTTTCAATGACTTTTAACCGGACAGTATTACCCACCGACAACTAACATGATTGGCAAGACACTTTCTCACTACAAAGTCATTGAAAAGATCGGCCAGGGCGGCATGGGAGAAGTGTACCGTGCTGAGGACACCACTCTAAAGCGGGAAGTCGCTATTAAAGTCCTCCCAGAGCAGTTCACGAAAGACCCCCAGCGCTTAGCAAGATTTGAAAGAGAGGCCCAGATTCTTGCCCAGCTCAACCACCCCAACATCGCCGCAATCTACGGCCTAGAAGAGGCAGACGTTGTGCGCTTCCTTGCCTTGGAGCTGGTCCCAGGCGAGACCCTGCAAGAGCGTGTTGCCAAAGGGCCAGTGCCTGTTGAAGAGGCCCTGGAAGTCTGCCGTCAGATTGCCGAGGGAGTGGAAGCAGCCCATGAAAAAGGCGTCATCCACCGAGATCTGAAGCCCGCCAACGTGAAGGTCACTCCTGAGGGCAAAGTCAAGATTCTGGACTTCGGACTGGCCAAGGCGTTTGAGGCTGAACCTCCTGTTACAGACATTTCCCAATCGCCCACGCTGACAGAAGAGATGACTCGTGCCGGGGTCATCCTGGGGACAGCCGCCTATATGAGTCCCGAGCAGGCCAAGGGTAAGCCAGTGGACAAGAGGGCCGACATCTTTGCTTTTGGCGCCGTTTTGTACGAGCTGTTGACAGCCAAGAGGGCGTTTGGAGGGGAGACCATTACCGAAACCCTGGGAGCCATCATTCATAAAGAACCGGATTGGGACGGGCTGCCTGAGAACACACCTGGGAACATTCGTAACCTGCTTCGCCGCTGTCTTCAGAAGGATCGCCACAGACGTTTTCGCGACGCGGCGGATGTCCGTATCGAGGTCGAGGAGGCGCTCAGTCATCCGCTGCAAGTCGACTTTACGCGGTCATCTGGAGACTCACGACCGAGTCGCCGAAGTTACTGGTCTGTGCCTGCGGCAGTCGGGGCGTTCGCCTTTCTCCTAGGAGCTGGGGCTGTCTATTGGTTTTTACAGCGACCTGTCCCAGCCGTGGAGCTACCAACGGGAAGATTCGTGATCGATCTGGGACCTGATCAACACTTTCCATATGAGATCACCGGTTTTGCCACAGGGGCCCAGGCCGAGTCTCTTGCCATTTCCCCTGATGGTAAACATGTTGTTTACGTGGCTGCTGGTCTCGATCAAGGGCAAACACAGCTTTACCTGCGCACCATAGATCGTTATGAGTCCCGGCCGATTCCTGATACGGAAGGCGCCAGCGACCCGTTTTTTTCTCCGGACAGCCAGTGGCTCGGCTTTCTTTCAGGAAGCGAACTCAAGAAGGTGGCGCTGGCAGGAGGATCACCTGTGAGCCTCTGCACATTCTCGGGTGATGTACCCGTCCACGGCGGGCTGACTTGGGGAGAAAGCGACCTGATCGTCTTTGGAAGACTCGGCTCGGGACTGTGGCAGGTACCAGGAACGGGCGGTGAGCCACAGCCCCTGACAACCCTCGACTCAGAGAGTGGCGAGACATTCCACCGAGATCCTCAATTTCTTCCAGGTGGTGAGGCGTTACTCTTTCATATAGCCACAGATGAGGGCCAGAAAATCCGGGTTCTTTCTGTGGAGACGGGCGACCGAAAAGAAGTCCTGAATGGTATGCGCCCTCGCTACGCTTCCTCAGGCCATATCGTTTTTCAGCGAGAGGAATCCCTTTACGCTGTACCCTTTGATGTCGATAGCCTTGAGGTCACTGGTTCTCCCGTCCCTCTTCCTCACAGGGTCAGGATTCAGTCACGCAGTAATCTGGCGGATTTCGCCTTCTCGGACACTGGAACGCTGGTTTACCGGCTCCCGACTCAGGAGGAGGGTGGCAGAAAACTGGTGTGGGTGGATCGCCAGGGACAAGTCCAGCCGCTCACGGAGATCCAACGCCGGTTCGAAGAACCGCGCCTCTCCCCCGATGGGAGCCATGTGGCCGTTACAGTCCAGGGCCTTGCTGGATTTGACGTCTGGATCTACGAATTTGCCCGCGGGATCTTAACACCGCTCACCTTTGATGGAGGAAACAGAGCCATCTGGACACCAGACGGCCAGCGACTGACCTTCTCTATTGGCCAAGGTAACTCGATCTTCTGGACGCAGGCGGATGGCAGTGGCGAGGCCGAACCTCTGCTGACCATGCCGGGGGCCGCCGCTCGGGTCATCTCCACATCCTGGTCGTCACAAGGGGTCCTGGCTTACGCACACGGGATTGTGATCAATCAGGACATTTGGGTGATGGCGCTCGAAGGTGAGCGGGAGCCACAGCCGTTTCTTGTCACAGAGTTCAATGAACGCCACGCCATGTTCTCCCCAGACGGCAGTTGGGTTGCATTGACTTCCAATCGCTCCGGTCAGGACGAGATCTATCTTAAACCCTATCCCGCTGAGGGGGGACTTGTGCAGATCTCCACTGATGGAGGAGTTGAGCCGGTGTGGGCCCGCAGCGGAAGGGAACTGTTTTACCGCAACCAGGACAAACTGATGGCCGTGTCTATCCAGACGGAACCGACATTCAAGGCAGAGACGCCCAGGCTGCTGTTCGAGGACTCCTACAGGGAAAGCTTTCTCTCTGCGACTTCGAATTACGATGTCACGGCCGACGGCCAGCGCTTCGTGATGGTCCAGCCGAGCCAGGAGCGTCAGGAGTCTGAAAGCCTGAATATTGTCCTCAACTGGTTTGAGGAACTCAAGCGCCTGGTGCCCGCTGAATAGACATGATCGGGCAAACCATCTCGAGAAAAGACTTCCGTCCCCATATTTAGTATCCCCATATATTAGTAGAAGGTGAAAAATCATGAGTCTCAAGAAAAAAGAGAAGGGAAGAATCAGCCGCCGAGGCTTCATTCGAGGAGCGGGCCTTGGCGCTGGGGCCATAGCGGCCGCTAGTGCGCTGCCCTCCTTGAAGGCGCAAGCGCAGCAGAGCGCGGCCTCCGGTATTCCCGAGCAATGGGACTGGGAGGCAGATGTTGTCATCATCGGCTCCGGGGCCACGGGACTCCCCGCCGCCATTAGGGCAGCACAGGAAGGGGCCTCAGTGATGGTCGTCGACGCGAATTACGACGTGGGCGGACACGCCTTACTGAGCGGAGGAAACGTCGCTCTGGGAGGTGGGACGAGCGCCCAGAAGAAGTTCGGAATCGAGGATTCTCCGGATCTCCTTTTCCAGGATCTGACCGACTGGTCCATCGTGGAATCCAGCGGTATGCCTGATTACAGGTACAACGACCGGGGCGTCCAGCGTGCCCTGGCCGATAACGAGAGTCCTACCTACGAATTTCTGGTCGAAAATGGCGTCCTTTTCGCAGATCAGGTCCCCGACGTGAGGGGCGGGCACGCCATAGGGGTCTCCGCACCCAGAGAGAATCACACCATCAGGGGGCAGGTGCCGGGACTCGAGAGTCCGTCGGGCGCCGGGGGAACCAACCTCATGAGACCCCTGGAGGCCAGTGCCAGGAAAAAGGGCGTCAGGTTCCTGCTGAACTACCACATGGACGTGATTTTCCGCGAGACTCCCACCTCGGGACGGGTGCTTGGCATCCAGGCCAGCTACACGCCCACGGTCCTGCCGGGAACCACCACTCCTCTCAAGAGCTTCCGTTCCCAGGGTAATATCGAGATGGACGCGGACTCTGTCACCGTCAAAGCCAGGAAGGCTGTCATCGTCGCCACCGGCGGGCATACGGGCAACGTCAACTTCCGCAGAATGTTCGACTCGAGACTGACCGAGGAGATCCAATATGGCGGTGCCCCCTTCTCCCCTCAGGACGCCAGCGGGGAGCTGGCCGGCATGGCCATTGGGGCATCACTGTGGGGCACGGCCAACCAGACCTTGGAGAGAAACGGCTTTGTCAGGAAACGGAACCTGATTGGATCTCAATACCTCTATGTCTCCTGGAAGCCGGATAGCCCCATCTTCCCTCTGGCCCGCGCCACCGGTCTACAGGTTGGCGATTGGCAGAACGTGATCTCAGTAAACCAGGCGGGAAAGAGATTCTACGATGAGACTTCCGGAAACTGGCCAAACGGGAGCACCTTCTCCTTCCTGGATCCCTATGTCCCTGGGGATTGGCGCAATGCCAGGAGGATCCCCTACGATCCACAGAACTACATCGACGCGGCCTTGGCCATGAACGAGGGATCAGCTGCCCCCGACTACGGAGCCGGACCGACCTGGGCCATCTTCGACTCCGACGCCGTCGGGCGGGAAGGATGGGATCTGGAGCCGCCTGCCACCGACCCCCTCTACTTCTTCGGTGCCGACACGTTGGCGCAATTGGCTGCCAAGCTGACCCACAACCCCTACCAGAAAGTCGAGATGCCTGCCGGGAACCTGGAAGCGACGGTGGCCCGGTACAACTCCATTGTGGAGTTCGGCCACGACGTGGACTTCGAAAAACCCTCACCCCTGTACAAGATAGAGACCCCTCCTTTCTACGCTGCCTGGGCCGGGCCGGTAGTGCACGATAGCTATGCAGGCCTCAGGATCAACATGAAGTGCCAGGTGATGGACTTCAATGGCGAGGTCATAGCGGGGCTCTACTGCGGAGGCGAGTCGGCCGGTGGGTGCAGCCAGCATGGTACGGGCCGATGCACCACCCAGGGCTACATCGCCGGCAAGGTAGCCGCCGCCGAGCCGAGCTGGTAAAGTGTGGGGAGGAAATGTGGGGACAGACTACCCGTTCACCTCATTTCCAATGACAGAAATATGAGGACAGAAATATGGGGACAGACTACCCGTTCACCTCATTTCGAAATGAGGTGAACGGGTAGTCTGTCCCCATATTTCACATATTTCCACCTACGGCAGGTCGGAAGAAATCAGATGCGAAGTTGATATGAGGAATTGTCGGATGACACCCAAGTGGAAGACTGTCCCTATCGTTTTTATAGGCATGCTAGGCTTAGCCGTATTTTCGGTGGGCACACTCCGAGCCGCTCCTCAAGAATATGGGGCCCAGGAATCGACCGGGCGGTTCACGGTTGAGGTCGAAACGATCGTTGTCAATGTGCTGGTCACCGACCGGAACGGGAAGCCGCTGCTGGGTTTGCAGAAGGAGAACTTCCGGGTCTTTGAGGACGGCGTGGAGCAGGAAATTCAGAATTTCTTTCCTGTGGATGCTCCCTTTAGTGTGGGTCTGCTGTTGGACACCAGTCGCAGCACGGTAGGTAAGCTGGCCAGGATCCAGGATTCCGCCATTGAGTTCCTGGATCAGATTCATCCGGATGACGAAGTGATGGTGATTTCCTTTGATGATGAGGTGTATCTGGATTCGGACTTTACCCGCGACAAGGGGGCGGTCGAGCGAGCCATCAAAATGACTCGCTCCGGACAACGCACCCAGCTCTATGAAGCGGTCTATTTAGGGATGCAACAGCTGAGGGAACAACCGCATCGAAAGGTCATGGTGCTCTTTACCGATGGTGTAGACACGAACAGTCCAAGTTCTTCCGCCCAGGAAACGGTGGATGTGGCCAAAGAGGCGGAGGTCACCATTTATACGATTTTCTTTAACACCAAGGCCGATGCTCTGGCCCGCTTGCGAAATCGCGGTTTGGGAGGGCCGGGTCCGTCTGGAGCGCCGCCCAGCGGCCCCTTTCCCTTCCCCTTGCCGATGCCCACCCCACGCCGAGACCCCCGCGACCCGGGCGGTCGTTACCCCGATGAGGAGGGCCGGGACCAGGTGGACAGAATGTACCTCCAGGCCCAGTACTACCTCAGCCAATTGGCTGAGATAACGGGAGGAGCCCGTTTCAACGCAGCTGGAAATCTGAGCGATCTGGAAGAGGCCTTTTCCAAGATCGCAGAAGAAATGCGAAGCCTTTACACCATTGGTTACGTTCCCAGTAACTCGGAAGAGGACGGAAAGTTCCGGGAAATTAAGGTTCAGGTCAACTTAGAGGAGGGGCGAGTGAGGACTCGGCAGGGCTA
>JAPUKI010000168.1 GCA_027295745.1 Acidobacteriota bacterium | reverse complement strand
TCCTCGACCGTGCGGAACAGCGAGAGCTGCGGGGGGATGTCGGAGGTCTCGATCGGCACGGGATACTCATCCGAGAAACAGGCGTCGCAAAACCCGCCCTTCAGCACTTCGGTGGAGCCACGCAGGCCCTCCAGCGACAAGTACCCCAGTGAGTCCGCACCCATGATCTCGCGGATCTCCTCGATGCTCTTGTCGTGCGCGACCAGTTCTTCGCGCGTGGGGGTGTCGATCCCGTAGTGGCAGGGAGAAATGGTGGGGGGAGAACTGATCCTGAGATGGACTTCCCGTGCGCCGGCGGATCGAACCAATTCAACAATCTTGCGACTGGTGGTCCCCCGGATAATGGAATCGTCGATGAGGATAACTCTTTTATTTTCCAGGAGTTCCTTGACGGGGTTGAGCTTCACTTTGACGCCGAAGTGGCGGATGGCCTGTTTGGGTTCAATGAAGGTGCGGCCCACATAGTGGTTGCGAATCAAGCCCAGGTTGAAGGGGATTCCGGATTCCTCCGAGTAGCCCAGAGCAGCCGTCATACCAGAGTCGGGCACGGGTACTATCAGATCTGCTTCCACGGGAGCTTCTCGTGCCAGTCGTCGACCCATCTCGTAACGGCTTCGGTGAACACTTCTGTCAAATACCTGGCTGTCCGGACGGCTGAAGTAGACGTGCTCAAAAATGCAGTGGGCATGCCGCGGGGCGGGTGGGAGGAAAAAGGATTGAAGTTGCCCGGCCTCAATCTTCAGGATTTCACCAGGAGCAATCTCTCTGATGTATTCGGCCCCAATAAGGTCAAAGGCGCAGGTCTCGGATGCTACCGTATAGGAACCATCCATGCGGCCCAGACAGAGCGGCCGAACTCCGAAAGGATCCCGAATGGCGTAAAGCTGGTGTGTGGTTTGCAGCACCATGGAGTAAGCTCCCTGGAGTTGCTGGAGCACTTCCTGAATGGCCTCGTCGAGGTTTTCCTGTGGGCAGCGGGCCAGAAGGTGCAGAACGACTTCAGTGTCACTGGAGGTTTGAAAGATTGCTCCGTCGCTCTCCAGTTTTTGGTGGAGACGATGCACGTTGACGAAATTTCCATTGTGTGCCAGAGCGATGGGGCCACGCCACGACTCCGAGACTATAGGCTGAGCATTGGCCAGGGAGGTGTCCCCGGCCGTCGAATAGCGCACGTGTCCAATGGCGGAATTCCCCACCAGGGCGCTGAGCTTCTGATCGTCAAAGACATCGGCCACATAGCCCATACCCTTTTCCTGGTAGAGCTCTGATCCGTCCGTACTGATGATCCCGGCCGATTCCTGTCCCCGATGTTGGAGTGCATAGAGGCCAAGGTAGGTGTGTCGAGCGGCGTCTTCGTGAGAGTCGATCCCAAACACGCCACACTCGTCGTGGAACTTGTCGTCCGGGTATTCTCTATTCAACGTTCAAAAATCTCCTCCAGAGAACTATTCCAGACTTGCAATATACTTTCAATGGGAATCGAGATCAAAGTTTGCTCATTGACTGAGACCTGAAAACTCTGATTCATCACTTCTCCCAGCTTGCTCACGGAAAGACCCGAAACCCCTTCCAGGAACTTTGATTCCCTTTCTTTTTTGACCGAGACCACGATGCGGCTGGGTGCCTCACTGAAAAGATAATGATCGGGACGCAGAGCCGTGGAAACTTCAATGTGAAGGCCGAACTTGCGGGCAAAACAGCATTCAGCCAGCGCCAAAACCAGCCCTCCCTGGGAAACATCATGGGCCGATTCGATCAATCCCTGATCGATCAAGTCGAGCAGCCCTTCTTGCAAGGCTTTCTCCTGAGCCAAATCGATGGCCGGGCAGGGCCCGCACAGGGGCAGCCCCAGGTGCTCCAGGTAGACACTGCCGCCCAGTTCTGCCCTCGTCTCTCCCAGCAGATAGACTTGATCTCCTGGATTCTGAAAGTAAGATTCCCGCCTCTTCTGGAGGTCATCAATCTTCCCCACGATTCCCAGTACCGGGGTGGGGAAGATGGCAGTGCCGTTGGTTTCGTTGTAGAAGCTGACATTGCCGCCGGTAACGGGGGTGGAGAAGACTTCACAGGCGCGGGCAATTCCCTCTACGGTCTGGATAAATTGCCACATCACCTCTGGATTTTCCGGGCTGCCGAAGTTCAAACAGTTGGTTGCGCCCAGCGGACGGGCCCCGCAGCAGACCACATTGCGGCAGCTCTCGGCAACCGCCAGCATGGCACCCATGCGGGGGTCCAAATAGCAATAGCGGCTGTTTCCATCCAGGCTCACAGCCAGCCCACCCGAGGTTCCCTTCAAACGAAGCACGGCCCCATCGCTTCCCGGCAGGATGGCCGTATTGGTGCGAACCATGTGGTCATATTGCTGGTAGACCCAGCGGCGGCTGCACAGCTGGGGGGACCCGGCCATTTCCAGTATCAGGGTGTTGTAGTCTGAAGGCTCTGGGAAGTCGAGATCCTGCCAGCGGGGGAGCTGGGCAAGATAGTGAGGTTTTAGAGCGGGGCGGTCGTAGAGGGGAGCTTCGTCATCGAGAGCGCTGTTGGGAATCTCCGCGATCTTGTGCCCTTCCTGGTAGACGGTCAGGTTGCGGCCCTCACACACTTCTCCGATGACCACTGCATCCAGATCCCATTTCCGAAAGAGTTGAAGAACCTCTTCTTGCCGTCCCTTTTCGACGACCAGTAACATCCTCTCCTGGGATTCCGAAAGCATGATCTCGTAAGGAGTCATCTTCTCCTCGCGCTGGGGAACACGGGCCAACTCGATGGCGATACCCACTTTCCCGCGGCTTCCCATCTCGCAGGTGGAACAGGTCAGACCGGCTCCGCCCATATCCTGTATTCCGACCACAGCTCCGGTCTGCATAGCTTCCAGACAAGCTTCCAGAAGAAGTTTCTCCAGGAAGGGGTCACCTACCTGGACGTTGGGCCGCTTGGACTCAGAGTCTTCCCGAAACTCCTCTGAAGCCATGGTTACGCCGTGAATTCCATCGCGTCCTGTCTTGGCCCCCACATAGATGAGGGAATTTCCGGTTCCGGAAGCCCTGGCCAGAAAAATCTCATCGGCAGGAGCAATGCCCAGGCAGAAGACATTCACCAGGGGATTGTGACCGTAAGCCTCTTGGAAGTGGATCTCTCCGCCCACGGTGGGAATTCCGATGCAGTTGCCGTAGCCGGCGATTCCGGCCACAACACCTTCCAGAATCAATTGATTGCTGGCCTGCTCTAAGGGTCCAAAATGCAGGGAATTCAGAAGAGCGATGGGCCTGGCCCCCATGGTGAAAATGTCGCGAATGATTCCCCCCACTCCGGTGGCCGCTCCCTCATAGGGCTCGATAAAGGAGGGGTGATTGTGTGATTCAATCTTGAAGACAGCGGCTGACCCGTCTCCGATGTCGATGACACCGGCGTTTTCACCCGGTCCTTGAAGGACAGATGGACCCTCGGTGGGAAGCTTCTTCAGATGGGAGCGCGAGCTCTTGTAGCTGCAATGCTCCGACCACATCACCGAGAAGATTCCCAGTTCGGTGAGATTGGGCTCACGCCCTAAACGCTTTTTGATTTGCTGGTACTCTTGCGGCGTCAGCCCGTGGCGTTCGATGAGATCGAGAGTCATCTCCACTTTAGTGGTATTTCCCATTGATGAGGGACTGGAAGATGAAGCGGCCGTCTTGTGAGCCTAAAAGAGCCTCTGAGGCCCGTTCAGGATGGGGCATCAGGCCCAGAACATTGCCTCTGCGGTTCGTCACTCCAGCGATATTGTGCAGGGAGCCGTTGGGATTTGCCGCCGGGGAGACGTGCCCCTGGGCATCGGAGTAGCGAAAGAGAATCTGCTGGTTCTCTTCAAGTTTCGCCAACTCCTCGGGTGAGATAAAAAAGTTCCCGTCGTTGTGGGCAATCGGGATCTTCAAGACCTGTCCTTTCTGGCAAGCGGCCGTGAAGGGGGTCTGATTGTTTTCAGTGAGCAGGTAGATGTGCCGGCACACAAATTTCAGGCCGGCGTTTCGCAGCATGACCCCGGGCAGGAGTCCAGACTCCTGCAGGATTTGAAAGCCGTTGCAAATTCCTACAACCAGTTTCCCCTGCCCGGCGTGCCGGCGCACGCTCTCCAGGATAGGAGAGAACTTGGCAATGGCACCACTGCGCAGGTAGTCTCCGTAAGAAAAGCCGCCTGGAATGATGACGGTGTCGACATCTTGCAGATCAGAATCCTGATGCCACAAAAAGACAGTTTCCTGTCCCAGCACAGACTTCAACACATGGAAGGTGTCGTGATCGCAGTTTGAGCCCGGAAAGACGACAACTCCGAACTTCACGAAATATCCTCAATTTCGAAAGTCTCTATGATGGGATTACAGAGAACGTCTCTTGCGATTTCTTCGACGATCTTACGAACGGCACTCTCGTCCTTCAGGCCGTCAAACTCGACCTCGAAGTATTTGCCCTGACGGAGACCCGTGACCGCATGGCCCATTTTGTTCAGAGTACGCTGGATCGTCTGTCCCTGGGGGTCCAGCACTCCATCCTTCAAGCGAACAATAACTTTGGCCTTCATCCCCCGGATGTCACGGAAACCTCACCGCTGATTCCGAAGTTCAGCGACAGCGATACTGTGCAACTCCCCACGCCTCATTTTAGCATCAAAGGCCGTCGTCGGAACCCATCTATTTTAGAGAGATTGTAGCTGAGTCCCGGGGAGATCTTGAAATCCTTCTGGGTAGTTGCTACCGTTCAAGCCCGGAGATTGCATAGGTTTTCGTCGCTGCAGTAGAGAATTTATGCATCATCCGGGCTAGTCAAAATCGTACTTCTCAAAAAGGAGATGAGCTATGGCTGATGTGGAGAACATTAAGGAAACGAAAGATTTTTACCCGGAAATCCCCATGGAAAGCAGGCCCTTTTTTCTTCGGGGGTCCAACGCGCTGGGCTGGGGAATGCAGAATCGCTTTTCCCGTATCTTCAATCCTGAGTCGGGGCGCACGGTGATGC
>JAPUKI010000167.1 GCA_027295745.1 Acidobacteriota bacterium | reverse complement strand
TCTTTAGTTCGTCAGGGGAGGCCACGACCGCCACCTCTTGCACAGCGGGATGAAGGATGAGGACATTCTCCACTTCAGGGCCTGCGATATTGATTCCTCCACAAATAATCATGTCGTCGCAGCGGCAACTATAATGAAAATAACCCTCTGCATCCTCTTGAAACACATCTCCCGGAAAGTTCCAGCCAGCCCTTACATATTCCTTCTGTAACTCGGGTCGATTCCAGTAACGACAGCACGTCGGACCTCGGACCGCCAAAAGGCCCTCCATTGTGGGTGGAACTTCGTTCAGATCGGCGTCCACAATTTTCGCTTCGTAGCCGGGAACCACCCTACCGGTGCAGTCCGGCCGTGCGTCTTCTAAAAAATTGGATATGAAGATGTGCAACATTTCCGTCGAGCCAATACCATCCAAGATAGTCACGCCCGTAAGTTGCCTCCACTCATTGAAGACACTGCCCGGGAGTGCCTCTCCGGCACTGACACAGACTCGCAGCTGAGGCAGAAACTCTGCAAGTTTTTCACCATAGTCGCGCATCATTATTTTGTAGGAGGTGGGAGCGCAAAATAGGATGGTAATCTCAAATTCGCGTGCGGCTTTGAGCATTGTCTCCGGCGTAAAGCGATCAATAAAAACCGTTGAGGCCCCGACCCGAAAGGGGAACAGCAAAAGTCCACCCAATCCATAGGAGAAGGCTAACGTGGGGTGGCCGCCAAAAACGTCGTCCTGGTTGGGATGCAGCACATGCTTGGAATAGGTGTCGGCAACGGCCAGAAGATCACGGTGGCAATGAATAGTTCCCTTGGGGATCCCGGTACTGCCAGAGGTGTAAGCCAGCAGGGCGATGTCTTCGGCCCGGGTGTGAGCCGGTGCGACCACGGGTTTGGCCTCTAACCACTCCTGAAAACTAAGGTGTCCTTTGCTCCGAGGAGAACCGGCGACAACCACCGGGAGGTGAGGAAAATCCTCTCGGGCTTTTTCCAACTCCTCTAAAAGGGAATCCTGACAGATCGCCAGAGAGGCGCCTGAATCTGCCAGCACGGCTTTCAGTTCCCGAGCTCTTAGTAATGGCATAGTGGCAACGGCAACCGCCCCCAGGCGCAGAATCGACAGCCAGGCAACGACAAATTCGGGAGTATTCATGAGCCTCAGAATGATTCGATCTCCCTGTTGGATGCCTGCCTTTGCCAAGGATGTCGTAAACCCTTCCACCCGTTGCAGCAACTGGGCATAGGTGACACTCTCACTGCCGTGCCAGATGGCCACGCGATCGCCCCGTCCCCGGTTTAGATTTTCGTCTAGAAGTTCGACGGATGCATTTAGAAATTCCGGGTAATTCACCCCTGGTACTGGCCTCAGCTCCGGCCAGTCCTCTTGAGGAAACATCTCTTTGATCTCCATAAAACAGCCCACCGCAAGAGGTTAAGTTCAGTTGTTACAAGCGGGCTGAATGTCAAGATTCGAAAAACTCAAACATCATAGCACGGCTGCTTCCATCAGTAGATGGACAGGTCTTGTGGGGTGGCTGGAGCAATGGAATTCACCCGTTGGATGAGAAGATCGGTTATGCTCCACTGAGGGTGTGGCATGAATACTATGAAAATAGACGTCTTTAACCATTTCTTCCCCAAGGCTTTTTACCAAAAAATGATGGAGATTGCCCCGAACCATCCAGCCATCGGTAAACGGGTACGAAATATTCCCACGCTAGTCGACCTGGATCAGCGCTTCCGCATCATGGATGAATTCGGGGATTATCGCCAGATCTTGTCGATTGCCTCTCCGCCTCTGGAGTCCATTGCCAAACCGGAGGTTTCTCCTACCTTAGCCCGCATAGCCAATGATGGAATGGCGGAGCTGGTGCATCAATATCCCGATCGCTTCCTTGGGTTTACGGCTTCCCTGCCTATGAATAACCCAGACGCGCTTGCCAAGGAAATCGACCGAGCCATTCAGGAGTTGGGAGCTAGAGGGGTGCAGGTGTTTACCAATGTAGAAGGGCGACCGCTTGATAAGCCTGAGTTCTCGGTATTGTGGGAATCCCTGGTTCACTATGATCTGCCGGTCTGGATCCACCCGGCGCGCGGGCCAGACTTTCCTGACTACCTGGTGGAGCAAAAATCGAAGTACGAGATTTGGTGGACGCTTGGTTGGCCTTATGAGACCAGTGTCACGATGGCTAGGCTGGTGTTCTCGGGATTGTTTGACCGGTTTCCCAATCTTAAGATCATTACCCACCATATGGGGGGTATGATCCCTTACTTTGAAGGACGCGTGGGTCCTGGGTGGGACCAGCTAGGTACCCGCACTTCCGATGAGGACCTCGGCATCTTGTTGAAAAATCTGAAGAAGCGTCCTTTGGATTACTTCAAGCAGTTCTACGGGGACACGGCCCTGTTCGGGTCCTTCTCAGCGACCAAGTGCGGCTTGGACTTCTTCGGTGTGGACCACGTGCTCTTCGCTTCCGATTGCCCGTTTGACCCACAACAGGGAATGTATATTCGAGAAACGATCCGGGTCATTGATCAATTGGAAATCTCGGAACAGGCAAGAAATCAGATCTTCCAGGGCAATGCAAGGCGGCTGCTGAAATTGCCTGTCCACTGAAGAGAGAGAAAAAGAGAGGGGGGAGGGAGAGAGAGGCAGGGGTCTGAGGTAATAATAAGAGCAATGACGGCCCTGAATTTTATCTCTCTTTTGGGACTGTTCGTGCTGGCCGGGCTGGCCTGGGTTGTGGGCGGCCTCCAGCGACCGATAGCCTGGCGCACGGTATCGGGCTCCGGGCTGTTGATGCTGGCCCTGGGTACTGTGATCTTTCTGCTGCCACCCACCCGCCTGCTTCTTTTGGCTCTGAACGAGCTCGTGGTTGCCTTGTTGGGAGCGAGCCGGGTGGGAGCGGAGTTCCTCTTCGGGCCGCTGGTACTCAATCCGGGCGAGAGCACCGCAGCAGGAGAACCCTCGGTGGGATTTATCCTGGCGGCTCAAGTGCTGCCGGCAGTGATCTTCTTTGCCGCACTGATGGCCGCCTTCTACCACCTGGGACTCATCCAGCCAGTGATTCGCATTTTTGCAAGGTTCTTCAAACAGACGCTCCATCTTTCCGGAGCGGAGGCATTGGCTGGATCGGCAAACATCTTCGTGGGCATTGAATCGGCCACCACCGTCCTGCCCTATCTGAACGGAATGACTCGCTCCGAGCTTTTAACCCTCCTCACCTGTGCCATGTCCACGGTAGCCTCGACCACCCTGGCCCTCTACGTCTTCTTTCTCACCGACACTTTTCC
>JAPUKI010000166.1 GCA_027295745.1 Acidobacteriota bacterium | reverse complement strand
TGGAATTTGAGATGCTTTTGAGTTGGCGGCAGTCTCTGGATCACCCTCTTCTCGTTCCTGTCCATGATTTGGCCTTTCGAGGCAGGCGAGTCGGTTTTATATCGGATTTTGTTGAGGGTTCCGATCTCTCGAAGAAAGTCAAGACTTTGGGTTCGTGGAAAGAGCGTCGAATCCTGGCGCTGCAACTCTCAGAACTGCTTGCTTATTTACATCGAAAACGTTTCCTGTGTGGAGTCCTGAAGCCCACCCAGTTATTTGTCCTCTCGGAAAACCGTCTGATGGCCAACTTCTTAGTGCCGCAGGGGAAGTACCGGGGCGAAACGGGAAACAGAGATTGGATTCGCTATGCTGCTCCCGAGTTCCTGACCACTGGAAACGTAAACCATCAGACCGATCTCTACGCATTGGGTATGGTTTTCTATCATCTTTTCACAGGACATGAGCCCTATAGCGAGCAGGATCCGAACTCCCTGAAATTAAAACAGCTGGTGGCGTCTCCGATGAGACCCAGAAAGCTGAATCCGGACATCCCCAGTGATATCGAGCAGTTGATTCAGGACTTGATTCAAAAGGACCCCCGGGTTCGACCGTCCTCTGCTGAATACGTAGCTGCAGTGCTCAAGAGAAATTGCGGCTCCAGGTTCAATGTGCTGCCTCGCTTTCGCTCGGTTCTGGTGGGAAGGGACCTTGCAATGGCCAATTTTCGGAATTTGAGCCAGCGATACCTCAGGAGCCCTGCCACCGGCTTTGTGGCCATCAGTGGTGTGAGCGGAATCGGAAAAACGACTTTGATGAGGCGTTTTGAGACCATCGCCAAGATTTCCACGGCAAAAACTTTTACGGTGAGTCATCATCGTGGAGCAGGTATCCTGGAAGCCTTCACCCAGCTCTTCAATAGGATCGCAGGGGAGGCTGAGGCGCCGATTGCAAGAGCCACCAAACATCCAAGTGCCTTCGCTCAGGACTTTCTTCAGCTCTTGGCACAAGTCTCAAACGGCCAGCCAGTCGTCTTGTGTGTCAATGATCTGCAATGGATGGATGAGGGATCTCTTGCAATTTACAAGAGAATTCTTGAGAGTGCGGAACTCCCCATAATGGTGATCGGCAATTACCGGGTGGATGAACTGCCTGGGCATTGGGAGCAGTTAAAGTCTGAACTCTCTCGTCGGCAGGTGCTGACCGAAATCAAACTCCGAGCCTTGCAAGAGCAGGAGGTCAGAAGTTTGGTCAGTAATCTCTTAGGTGATACGCCTTCAGAGGAATTCTACAAGAAAGTCCTGTCCCAGTGTGCCGGGAATCCTTACTACATCTATGAATTCTTGAGATTCTTGCAGGAGACGAGACAGCTTTCCTTTCGTTCAGGACATTGGCAATGGCAGCCAACAGAGAGAAAATCCACGGTTCCCGCAACGGTTATCCAGAATATGCGGGCTCGTCTGCAGGGGATAGACTCGGTCAGTTCCCAGCTTTTGGAGAATTTGTCCGTGTTGGAAAGACCGATCCCCCTCGACTGGTTGGCGCAGATCCTGAAGATGCAGGTGAGCCATCTGGAAGAACGACTGAATTTTTTGGAACGCTTGGACTTTGTGTCCATCTCGGGCAGTCTCCAGAAGCCCGTCGTGCTTCTCAGTCACGATTGGCTTGGCCGAGTGCTCCGAGGCAATTTGGCAGCCAAAGAAAGAAAAGCCCTCCATAGACGGATTGCCCTTTTCTTTGAGACTGAATTCTCGAAGGAGGAGCATTCACTATCCAGAGAAACTCTTGTACGCCACTTCTTAGGTGCTGGAGATGGTGTGAAGGTGAGGAAGCACATCTGGGGAGCCGTCGAGTGGTTGGAAAAAGGCCACCTGTATAAAGAGGCGGCGGAGTTAGTCGAGAAGGCACTGCACTCCCAAGCAATACCGAGAAGCGATTGGAAGTGCGTTAGCAAGGCGGCCGAGTTGTTCTTTCTCTCTGGGGAAATTGACAAGTGTGTTTCTCTTTCAACACGATATCTCTCCCAATCTCCCAAGTTGGGCGACGGAAAAAAAGCCTTCCTTTATTGGCTTTTAGCCAGGGCCTACCTGATCAAAGGTCGTGCAAAGATCGCTACGGGTTTTTTGCAGAAAGCACTTCCCTTGCTTAGAAACTCCCAAAATCAAGAGCTTTTCGCAGAGGTTCAGGGACATCTACTGTGTTGTCTGAGTTCATTGGGAGAGTATACGAGAGCGGGAAAGATTGCCAAAGAGTTGCTTGACAGGCTGCCGGAGATTGAAACCTCAGTGTGGGTCAGTAAACAGTATCATGCCCTTTGCTATTACTATGAACTGAGAGGAGCGGTACGCGAAGCAGCTGGATGGGAGGTCAGATCCATTCAGGTAGCTCTGACAGAAGGTAAACTCGTTCCCTCTGCCGGTCGAATCCATAACCTTGCCTTCTTTAACCTGGAAACTGGTCAACTGAGGGTGGCCAAGAAGCTTGCTCACTACAGTTTAAGTTTGGCCGACAAGTTAGAGAATAACGAGTTGACACTCTACGCTAAGGGGACTCTGTGCTGCATAAGCCGTAAGTTGGGACAACATCAAAAAGCCAATCGTGTTCTCCTGGAGCTTCAGTTTGTCAATCAACGGTCAAATCGCAACCCCTATATCGAGGCGGAGTTTTATCTTGAACTGGCGAAGAACTCCAACTATCAGCTCCTTCCGGAGCGCTCTCTCTTCTACCTGAAGAAGTGTCGGGACATTTTGGGCAAGGATGCATTTCAGCACTCTCTTGTTAATGCTACCCTGGCATTAGGGTGGAGTTGGATTTTGCTGGGGCGACCGGATCGAGCCCTGACGGTGGTCTCCTCGCTGAATTGGAAAAAGATTTACCGGCAGAGGGGACATTACTTTCTCCTCCGCGCCCAGGCTCGCTTGATGCTGGGTCATCACGAGCAGGCCTGGCAGGCTGTCTGTCGGGCCTACGACGCCCTTCCCGAGTACATGCTCTACTACAGGGCAAGAGCGAGATTGGCACAGGGCAGAATTCTCCTGGAACGAGCAAACTTTCAGCGGGCAGGGCGCTATATTCAAGAAGGTCTCTCCCTTGCCAGGGGCGAGTTCTACTTTCCACTCATCGTGCAGGGACTCACTCTTCATGCTAAATGGTTGTGTGCAAGGGGTAACCCCTCCCTGGCACGAGCATATTGCCTGCGGGCACTTCAGGTCGCAAGGCAAGTCGACCGGCCTGGTTCACGAGCTGAGGTGTGTCACGCTCTGGGCAAAGTAGAATCTGTTCTGGGGAACCGTGAAGGGGCCATTCAGCGTTACAGCGAGGCCCTTCAGATCCTTAAGGAACGCCTAGTGCATCTTTCCCCGGATCATCGGCAATCTTTTATAAAGCATCTTATCCTTCCTATCGAAAGCGACCGGGATCGACTCTTGCCGGGCGGGCCACGTGCGGTTCCTCGCTATCTTATGCAACTGCGTCAATTGGCCAACTGGATTCGGGATACGCGTGATCAGACCGAAATTGGAAGAAAAACACTTCAGATCGTGGCGGACTCATTACCGGCTATGTCTGTCAACATCCTGTTGCGCAAGTTTCCGGGCGGGCCCTTCTACGTGGCTGCCTCCCACGGTCGTTGCCACAGAACCGGGAAGCACTTGCTGACAGAAGCGTGGAATGGAGAGCAGCTGTTCCTGCCCGAAGGAGCCCCCGGCCACCTGCATGGCGTCCACGGTTCTCTTGGGATTCCGCTCAGCTCCAGTGGGGAGCTCATAGGGCTCCTGTACTTGGAACACGGAGGGCAAGGGATCTCTGAAGACGAGATTGATTTTTTGAGCACTGTAGCCAGCATTGCGGAGATTCCCTTAGCCAGCCGAGCGCAAAGTCATAAGACACCCATAGATCTAGATCGTCGACCTTCCTTGATTATCGATGACAGACACACGATTGTGGGCAAACACCCTAAGATGCAACAGCTTTTTGAAGAGATTCGCCGTGTGGCACCCACTGATTCGACCGTTCTGATCTGGGGGGAAAGTGGGACCGGGAAGGAATTAGTGGCCCGGGCAATTCATTCTCTGAGTGGTCGACAGACAGGACCCTTTGTTCCCATAAACTGCTCAGCTTTGCCCGATGATCTGATTGAAAGCGAGCTCTTTGGTCACAGTCAAGGGAGTTTCACCGGTGCCGTGAGTCATAAGCAGGGGTTATTTGAGGCAGCCTCGGGAGGCACCCTGTTCCTGGATGAAATTGCCACTATGCCCGTCCGTCTGCAGACTCGGCTGCTCCGTGTTTTAGACGACAAGAAAGTCCGACGACTGGGCGAAACCAAAGAGCGTCCCATCGATGTCAGAATCGTGGCCGCCACCAACCAGCCTCTGACTGAGCTGATTCGAAAGAGTGAATTTCGCGAGGATCTCTATCACCGGCTCAATGTCTTTCAAATCCGAGTCCCACATCTGAGAGAGCATCTTTCCGATATTCCCCTTCTGATTCGTCATTTTCTGGAGGATCTCAACCGCCGAGAAGGTCATGAGAAAGAAATTGCTGGCGAGGCCATCTCCCATTTAGGCGGGTATTCCTTTGCCGGGAACGTGCGCGAGCTGAAAAATATCATTGAGAGCGCCTACCATCTGGCTGAAGGGAATATTATTTCAGTGGGGGATATCTCCCGGAGACTGGATATGCGGCTGGTAGGCGGTAGCCCGGCCTTCCCCCATGCTGAGTCCATCGTGGAGGACCTTGTGGCCGGTCGTGTGGATTTCTGGCGTGCCGTCCGTGATCCTTTCCTGAAGCGGGATTTGTCCCGAGAGGAGGTTCGAGAGATTATCTCGGCGGGACTCGGTGCTTGCAATGGGAAATATCGTCGAGTCGTCGAGTATTTCAACTTGCCCAACCGTGATTACAAAAGGTTTCTTGCCTTCTTGTCCAATCACAATTGTAAGGTCGACTTCCGGCAGTTTCGAGCAGGGACCTGGGACTAGCCAGCTCTTAGACCTGATCTCAGGCCTTGTCATCCTGCCCAATCTCTGGCCGAGGCGGGAAGGTCCGGAAGGTGGGAGACACTTCAGGTGCCGAAGACCAACAGAGAAGAGAACTGTCCCCTTATTGTAACCAGCCACTCTAGTAACGACGACTCTTGATCGTAAAGTGGATACACTTGTAGAACGTCGATGGAGAGCTAAAACGAACTCAAACGGCTTTAGCTCTGCCCCAAGGGAAGGATCCCTCGGATCCAGAACCTAAAGTTCAAGGTTTGATTCCTCACTCAAGAAACGACCCCTAAACGACCCCCAGGGTTCAATTGGCTTTGGGGCCGTTTTCTTTCAGCTAAAAGCGGAGACGCAAAAAGGCGACAGAAACCAAAAAGAGGCTGTTTTAGGGGAGGGCCCTGTCAGGTTAGTGCTGGCAGGGCTTGGCCGCGGCAAAGTGTGAGGAATGCACAGCTTTTACATCCACTTTGCAAATCTGGATAACCACATTTCCAGCCTCTCGGCGTGAGCTCTGAGCTCCTTGTCATCCCGCTCAAGCTTCGCTTTGCTTGCTTCCAGAGTCTCATTCAGTTCTTTCAACTGCTGCACCTCTTTTTTGACACGGGCAGAGAGTTGTCCCACCACAGCTCCCGTGAGAATGAGAAAGCTGGACCAGGCCAGTATATTCATCCACAGGTCGAATTGCGTAAAAGCTGGCATGAAGGAGGTGGGAAAGTAATAGACGTAAACAATCACGATCAAGGTGCAGAGGACACCGCCCAGCAGTGCGTTGCGCAGTTCCAGATAATAGGAAGCAATCAGGACCACAATGAAATAGAAGTTCAGGAAAACCAGCTTATAGGGGATGAAATAGTTGATGCTGGCAACGCTCACCAGAATGACGAGGGCAAAAACCGCCTCGAAATGCTTGACCAGGTATGCCTTGAGCCGTTCCATGGATCGGGTTCTCTTTCGCACGGTTGACGAATCTCATTGGTTCAAGGCGAAGGTTGGGTACCGAGGGATCACTCAACTTGGAGGATCCCTCGGCTGAGGCTAACGTGTGTCGTCATCAGCAAGGATCACCAAGGTGGATCACCAGGGATGCAAGACACAGGCAACTTAAAGAAGCAATTTTCGTTCCAGGGGTTATGAGCCTTCGGGTCACCTGCTGCTTCCTTCCTCTACAGTCCCCTAATGTCCATGATCTGCCTGGCTTAAGCGGGTTTGGGAAGAGGCTGAGTATCCTCTTGAGTCCTCCCACCGATGTCAACTTCAGGTTACAGATTGTCCCCGGTCTGGAAGGATAAGAAGCATTGGATCAATGCGTTAGCAGGTTTTTTAAAGAAAAGGGAAAAAATGTCAGCAGAAATTGACATCAGAGAGCTGCCAGAATGACTCGGGGAAGCCATCACGAACTGGGCAGGCTTGCTGATGAGGCAATCGACTCTTTGATGGAGGCAACCCGCTGGGCGGTCTTCAATCCTCTGGCGTCCTCGAGAGTAGTTGTTCAAGCCTCTTCAGACCAGCGGAGAGGGTTCGTTGCTCCTCAATCACCTTTTCCAGCTTTGGCTTGATTCCGAAGAGCGCAAAGGGTACCAGAGCACACAGGACACACAAGAGAAGGAGTAGCAGTGCCAGGACGAATCCCAAAGCACCGAGGCCACCCATAAACCAAGGGGGCATGTCGCTGCCCATCTGCTGTAAGAAAACGAACATCATGAGCGAATTGTACTCCCTCGCGGCCCTATCTGAAACCATGTTGTGCCCTATGGACTCTTGGGAACCTGAGTACTCTCTATCTGTCCGGTTTCAAAGGGGTGACTCGTAGCTATGTTCGGCGTAAGGGTTGACTCGAAGGACCCCAAGAATCCAATCCTGGAGTCCAGAATGATTGGGCATGTTGGCGTGTTGACCGACCAATTGGTCCCGAAAGCGGTGCTTCTTATCGAGATGAACCCGCTTGCGACCGGTGATCTCTGGCTGAGCACTGGAGAGACTATGCACCGTCCCGTCCCCGTGTTTATCTGAATCCGCTTCCTTGAAGAGATAGAAATTGCCTCGCCTGGTGTCAACAGCCACCTGATTCCAGGTGTCGCTACCTGTGCCATGGGCATAGTAAACCTTCTTCACCAGCTGCTCAGGCCAGGGTTTGTTGATCACTCGGGTAAAGGCGCGGGCATCGGCGAGCTTGTCTGAGAGGAAGTGGGGAGAGAATCGCTTGGAAAGGTTGTCAACCAGGTTCTTCTGCCAGGAAGAAACGTTAAAAGGTTGGAGTTCCTGTCCAGATCTGCTATCCACGATGGCATGATCCCAGGTCGGGAGAAGTTGATAGACCCCGGGCAATGTCCTGGCCGCATGTCGCATCGATTTCTTGTTTTCGAAGCCGAAGAGGTTTCTGGCACCTGGAAGGAGAGCTTCGACGGCCTTGAGGCTCCCGCGAAAGGGAGTGGCGATGGTAATGATCTTGGCGATTTTCCTTGCTGAAACAATCTGTGTTGCACACCATTTGATTACCAATCCACCCATGCTGTGGCCGAGTAACACCACCTGGCGGGGAGCACTTCGCCCTACTATCTTTTCATGGACTCCGGCAACCCGCAGAACGCGATCGATAAACTCCGAGAGTGCCTGAGCGGCTAGTCTATTGTCTTTTCTCCAGTCATAGGTAAAAACGTAGGCATAGGGTTGCTCATCCATCTCGTCGCGAATCTCGTCGACGATGCCTGCGTAGATCAGAGGCACGGCCTGATGGGGCATCACCCACCTCTTCACTTGAGCGTCGACGGTCGCGTCCAGCTCGTGAAGGTGTAAGGTGTCGAAGTTCCTCTTCAGGATTCCCGTCCAAAGCAGGGCGTTATCGTAGTCAACTGGGTACTCGTCCTTGAGCCAGGAGCCCTGAGTTCCATGAACGAGGATGACCGGATTGACCGACATAGACCGCCTTCCGAAAGAATTTCCTGTACGTCCTATAAACTGTCTCAGTCAAGGGCCGAAGTCAAAGAAAATCGGTTGCTCCAAACATTGTGTTGCCCCGGCTGTTGAGAGAGCAGGCGAGCTTCGAGGCCAGGGAAGATCATTTCTCGTGCCTTCCCGATAGTTCTGGTCAGGGCAACTCACTGAAGATCGGGGACGGGCCGTGTATTCTTTAGGGCAGGATGGCTGCTAAAAGATTAACCCTTCTCTTGTATGGTGCTGACCGCAAGCTGTGGCACAGTGGTAACGCTACTCTCAGAGTGACACGATTCGATTCCGAAGAAATAGAGGCGTTATTGATTCGCACGGAGGAGGGAACTCGTCGCAGGAAAAATGTTCCTTTGACTGGCTCCGTCATAGAAGTGAGTCTGGACCTGAAGTTTGACGCTGGGCAGGTTTACGGCCTACAAGTCAAGGCCCCCTGGCACCGTGCTATCGGACAACTCATCAGCCGAGAGACCTTCCTTCGGCAGGAGGGCGGG
>JAPUKI010000165.1 GCA_027295745.1 Acidobacteriota bacterium | reverse complement strand
TGATGGGAATGGTCGGGACTGCTGGGGGAGGATGGCTGGGAGATCATCTCATCCGGCGCGGTGAGAGCCGGGGTGCTTCGCGCAAGGGTATGATCGTCACAGGACTCACCATGACCACAATCCTGGTGGTTGCTGCAGCTTTTACCAGCCAGACCTGGCTGGCGGTCACCCTTTTAACTCTTTGCATGGGATTCCTCAGAATGACGACGGCATCCGCCAATGCCATGCCCATTGATCTGGCTCCAGCTGGGTCCGTTGCCTCGCTGGCTTCCATTCAGAATTTTGCAGGAAATGTGAGCGGTCTGCTGGCGCCCATTGTCACGGGGTACACCGTGGGAGCTACGGGTTCTTTCTTTTTTGCCCTTCTGATTGCCGGCGGGATGGCCATGCTGGGGGCTTGTTCCTTCCTGTTTTTGGTAGGGCCTCTGGAGACCCTTCCTGTCCCTAAGTCAGCCCGTGTCTCCCAGTAGCAGATGGGGGACAATTTGAATTGGGTGAGGATTGTCCCCTGGTCCGAACCAAGGGGATTCATTGCTGTCGCAGCTGCCTGTGCTCTTTTTCTCTTTCTCCCTTTGGCGCTGATTTCAGAGACTCCCAGAGCCCGTCTCAACGTGGCCGAGATGTGCTCGCTCCTGTTCTTTCTGATCTTGATCTCCCGTCTCCTGCTGGCCAGGCAGCCAACCGAGGGTTTGGCGGCACAGGAAAGATCTGCTAAGGGATTGCTGCTTGCACTGACCTTGGCTTCTGGTCTTTATGCCGCCACGCTTCCACTGTATTTCATCAGCGACGACTACACCTACTTAGTCCATGCTGAGAGCCCGATGTTTGAGAGCCTCTGGGTGCTCTTGACACAGGGACAGGCCGGGGTCTTTCTTCGGCCAGTTGGTTTTGCCACCCTCTTTGTGGATTACCGCCTCTGGGAGCTCTGGCACCCGGGATTCCATCTGACCAGCATACTGTTTCACCTCGCCACCACGGCAGGTATCTTCTTCCTTCTTGAAGGTCTAGGGCAGAGAGCGGAAACGTGTGCTGCCGGGTCGCTGATCTTTGCCGTGTTACCCATTCAGGTCGAAGCTGTCTCCTGGATGGGAGGTCGGTTCGACGTGGTGGCCACATGCCTCACAGTTTGGGCGCTGGTTTACTATGTGAGGTTTCGTGAAGCCGGCCACATCTCTCACCTACTGTTTGCCTTGGTCTTCTTCCTACTGGGGATGCTGTCCAAAGAGAATGCCTACATACTTCCCCTTTTGCTGATTGCTCTTGAGTTTCTCGTCATGCCCATTCGGAATATGAGATTAGTGGGTCCCTTCCTTTTGCTTGCGACCATCGTCTTTGTCTACAGATGGATTGTTTTGGGTGGAATCGGGGGTTATGCAAGTCCGAGCGGTCTACCTGCCACCTTTGACATAGGATTGCAGACGTTCGAAGGTTTGTTGGGACGGGCTCCAGCTCAAATGCTTCTCGGCTATAACTGGCTGCAGCCTCCCTTGTTTGAGCCCATTGTGCTTGTTTCCCTGACAGGTGCCATGCTCTTAGCCCTTGTTCTCGGCACAAGTTCCTGCAGTTCTGCCAAAGGACTGACCTGGTTTGGCTTGACGTGGATCGTTCTTTCCAATCTTCCGGCCCACCCTCTGATACTGGTCGGAGCTGACTTGACCAATTCGCGAGTCTTCTATTTAGGTTCCGCAGGTTTAGCCATCGTCATAGCCTTACTCTTGACAGGCATCAGCCATACCCGATTGAGACGCTGCTGGACTGGGCTTCTGGTACTATTCCTGGGGGCAGGTCTTCTTCATAACGTAGGAGCTCGGCGATGGACTGCCGATCTTTCCAAGGGCTTCCTTTCAGAGTTGCGTCGTCTTGAACCCTCCCCACCCGAAAATGCGGAGTTTGTGTTCCGAGACCTGCCGGACAAAATCAGGGGTGTCTTCTTTTTCAATGAAGGACTCACGGAAGCTCTCAATATCCTCTACCAGCGGCAAGACCTGAGGGGACGTCGAGAGTCAGACCCGTTATCCAGCCCGCTTGAAGTAGCGGCTGGAAATCCCTTGGTTGAACTGCGTTGGGTGGGTGAGAAGGGCAGATTGCTGGAACGCATTCGAAACTAAGTCTCTACTTCGAATGCCCCCAGGGTCGAAAGCGTTCGTCTTGGGGCCTCTGATAATCTCCTTTGGTTAACAATCTTTCCAGCCACACGTTGAGAATAATATAGAGGTAGCGGCTGCCCATTTCCTTTGCACTAAAACGGGATTCCCCGGCCTTTCGACTGCGCCACCCGATGGGCACAACCACATAGGAATAGCCTCGCACAATTGCTTTGAGAGGAAGCTCAACTGTCAGGTTGAAATGGAGTGACCACAAGGGGCGACATCCTTGGATGACTTCCTTGCGATAACCTTTGAAAGCATTGGTAATATCGTTATATCGCAGCCCAAACAAGAGGCGGATGAAGGTGTTGCCTATTCGATTTAAAACTCTCTTGAGGGGAGGATAATCTTCCACCGAGCCGCCTCGTACCCAACGCGACCCGAAGGCGCAATCTGCCTGATCACACAAGATGTGGTAATACTTCGCCACGTCATCCGGATCATCGGAGCCATCTGCCATGGTAATGACCACGGCATCTCCGCTAGCTGCTCTCAGACCCAGACGCACGGCGCGGCCGAAGCCGTGTTGACCTTCATTACGGAGTAACCGGATGCGACTATCCAGACTGGCACGTCTTTCAATCTCAGCAATGGTGTCATCTTCACTTCCGTCATCCACAACGATCAGCTCAAATGAGAGACCTTCACGGTCCAACCGCCGAATGAGATTTTCCAGGGTGTTCCCGATATTGCCGCCTTCGTTTCGTGCCGGTATTACTACGGAAAGGTTCATAGTCGATTGCTATCGGGCCAGTTCCTCAAGGATCGAAGTGATGGATCTGGAAATATCCCATTCCGGATAGTCTTTTTTTACTTTCTTCAGGTTACTGATATAGCAGATGTGATCACCGAGCCGATGATCTTCAAGGTACTTTACGGTCAGCTGCTTGTCCATGAGCCTTTCGAAATGACCGATCGACTCCAGAATCGACAAGCTGTTTGCTCGTCCTCCACCCAGGTTGTAAACGGCGTGAGTACGAGGCTGCTGATAAAAAGCATCCATGAAGGTACACACATCGTAGGCATGAATGTGATCTCTCACTTGCTTTCCTTTGTATCCGAAGATTCGGTACTCTCGGTCTTCTTTAAAAACCTTGGCTAAATAAGCCAGAAATCCATGAAGTTCAGCACCCGAATGCTGGGGACCGGTGATGCAACCGCAACGCAGACAGACCGTGGGCATATCGAAATTGCGGCCATACTCTTGTACCAGGATGTCAGCCGCCAGTTTGGATGCTCCAAACAAACTGTGAAGAGAAGCATCAATACGACAATTTTCATCAATGCCCTCGGAATCTTCCGGATGGGCATAATCCCAACGCGTTTCCAGTTCGACCAGCTCTTTTTCATTGGGAACATCGCCATACACTTTGTTGGTACTCAAGAAGACAAAGGGTGATTCTCGACAGCAGGAGCGAACTGCTTCAAGCAAGTTCAAAGTTCCCGTAGCATTGATCTCGAAATCGTCAAAAGGTCGATCTTTTGCCAAGTCGTGAGAGGGCTGGGAGGCTGAGTGAATAATCAGATCAGGACGCAGTTTCCGAACCAGCTCCAGGATGACCTGACGATCTCGGATATCGCAGTCATAAGGGGTAAAGTTCTTCGTCGCTTGAAGGAGGTGATTGAGAGTCGCTTGTGTGTCACCGTCGGGACCAAAAAAATCTCGGCGCATATTATTGTCTACGCCATGCACTTCCCAGCCACGGTTTTCAAAATAGAGAACCGTTTCAGATCCCACAAGTCCGCTACTACCGGTCACAAAAACTTTTTTCATATGAGCTTTGTTGGTTCACCAGAGCTGGTTCACCAGAGCTGGTTCACCAGCCGCCCAGTTTCAATCCAATAATCCTCTTTCCTGTAACTCAGATTGAGCCTGATCAAAGTGGTCCTCCCACCCGGCCGAACGCGCCCACTCGGCCAGTTCCGCCAAACCCTCCTCCCACTGAACCCTGGGTTGGTAACCCAGCAGCTGCTTGGCTTTATTGATATCTGCAGTACAGTGACGAATGTCCCCTTTTCGAAACTTATTCGTTATGTCAGGTTCAATCTTCTCTCCTCCGGCAAGGTGAGCCAGGGTACGTGCGCAGTCGATAATGCGACGTGGAAAGCCAGAGCCGATGTTGAGAACCTCACCCACAACAGCTTCCGATTCCAAAGCGAGAAGCACAGTATCGACCACGTCATGTACTGAAACAAAATCACGAGTTTGATTGCCATCCTCATAAATGACGGGTGCCTGACCCGCCAATAGCCGGCTCAAGAAAACAGCAAGGACGCCGGTGTAGGGATTTTTGAGTGATTGTCCGGGCCCATAAACATTAAACAAACGCAAGCACACCACTGGGAATCCGTAAACTTCTCCCAAGCTAAAGGAGAGTTCTTCCTGGTACTTTTTAGTCAGAGCATAGACGTTACGAGCCAGCAACTCTGAACTCTCTGGA
>JAPUKI010000164.1 GCA_027295745.1 Acidobacteriota bacterium | reverse complement strand
CCGGCTGGGTGACCAGGCGAACATGGCCCTCTTTGATGGCCTTGAGCACCGAATCCGTGTGCGGCTCAGCGTAGACCCGACTATAAGTCTATCCCAGCTGAAAGAGCCAGTGGACGTCGGTGTTCCCGACCACCGGTAAGTCCAACTGCCGTGCCAGTTCTTTCGCCCGATGATTAAAATTGAGCCAGGAAAGATAAAACTGGCTGTATTCGATGGCATCGAACAAGCCGTTCCAATGGGCGACCCGTTTTCTCAAAGCCGTTGGAATCGGAAAAAAGGGATGAGGAGCGATGACCAGTTGGTTCGGTCCCTTCCGTTGAACCACGATCTCAGGGTTGTCCCAGGAATCGTCATAGTCTAAAAAGTTATAGAGAAGAACATGCTTCCCCTCCAGGGTGGCTTCCACTCCGGGTATCAACAGGATCCCCCGCTCCCTGGCGTATTCCTCCAGAGAAGAAGAAAACAAGAGCTGGTTGTGGTTGGTAATCGACAGTACTTGAAATCCTTGCTCCTCTGCTTTGTCGATCAACTGTTGGGCAGAATGAACAACGATGGACTTGCCGTCCTTCGGGTCATCCATCGTGTGTGAGTGAAGTTCTGTCTTGAGCCAACTTTTCATGCCAACATCCACAACCCTATCATAACCGTCAATCACACCCTATCGAGGGGCCACGGCTACAATATTCAGTGTACAAAAACATGGGGACGTCCCGCACGTTCACCGGGTTTTGGGAGAACGAGGGGACGTCACGCAGGGTCACCAGAGTTGGGTCAGCTGGTTTTAGAACCTGATCACGATGACACCACCGAAGTGAATGCCTCTTCTGCCGCGACGGTGGTGGCCTTGACGGCTGTGTCCATAGCGGTCATGACCATGATGATCATAGTAATAGTGATCATTATGGTGTCCGTACTGACGGTGCCCATAGGTGGTGTGGTGGTTGCGGCCTCGAGCATAGCCTCGAGCGTGGCCTCGATCGTGGCCTCGATCGTAGCCTCGATCATGCCCTGTTCGACGTCCATAAGTCGTCCAGTTTAAAGGGTAACGGTCATGGTCGCGTTCCGAGTACTGTCGACGCTGTCCTCTATCCGAGTGTTCGGCCGCGACAAAACTGGGAACAAGCAAGGCGACAGCCAGGATTGGAATGAACTTGTAAACCTTCATAAGAGCCCCCTCTCTTTTGGTAAAGAAGTATTACTTTCTAAGAGGGAGTTTTGGCTGAAAAGTTTCACGACCAATAGACAATAGAAGGTTTCCCAAAGGAGTTTTACTCACTATCCTTCTTCTTGCTCCGAGACCCTACATACCATTCCCAGACCGTTACTAGAATGCAGCCACCAATCAGAAAAAAGAGAAAGTAGCGCTCTGGAAGAAGCATCCAGGCGGCCACCATAGCCCCGATCGCAATCGGTAGGGTCATGAGTGCGGTCTTTTGTCTTTTTGAGAGAGCTTTCATTGGCTACCGACCTCGCTACACACAAGATCACAGTCACCGCCACTAGATCTAAAATCCGCAATAGCTTGGTCTAAGAAATGACTTGCAGTCACACCTTGTTGAATCGCCTAAAAAACCCTTTCCCCATCCCGTTATTTCCCTATTTTTTCTAACGAGTGTCTTCTTCGATTCTGCGCTCCAGTTCCTGCCTATCGTTTTGGATTTCGTTTACCGTTCGGTCGATGTGAATGGACAGAATCCGCACACATAAAACAATCATCAAGATCGGCATCAGAACGAAGAACAGATAACGGATCCATACTCTTTTTCTATAGTCAGTCAAGATATCGTAGTCATCGGAACCAATAGTTGGCGAACCACTTATCGGCACAAATAGCATCAGTTGAAAAATAGAGCGCTTTGGATACTTAGCTATGGTGCTTTTCGGAGAGTGCTTGGACTTCCATTTCAAGAAGTGTAACCCCGACAGGACCAACCAAACGAACACAAGAACAAACACAAGTGTCGACACGATAGCCATTAACTAATCCATTCTTGAATTTAATTAGAGAGCAAAGCAAAAGGCAAAGACGAGACTGGCAACACTAGCTCCGAACTCTGAGATGGCTTTATCCCTTGCCTTCCGTACAGCCTCTATCTCTATGTCCTTTAGCCTCCGGGTTATCCTCTCAAGTTCTCCAAGGTTCCCAGCTGGATCGTCAAGTATCATCTTGGCACAGTCAGTTAGACGATTTTTTTCATCTTCCAGTTTGTTCAAATCTATCGCCAAGTCTGCCATGTTCGCAATCGTTGCGGCCGCAGCTGCACCGAAGATTATGGCACAGGGCACTGTGGCAGGAGACACTTCTCCACTAGGGTCTGTGAACCTAACAGGATTGTTTCTGACGTATGAATACAGGTTCAACTGGCTATCGACCAACCTGAGATCTTCCGTGATGAATCTTCCCGTGTCTGCATGATAATAACGCGCTCGATAGAAATAGAAGCCAGTTTCCTCATCCAACTCCCTCCCCGTGTAGGTATAAGGATTCAGCAGAGTACCGTTTTGCAAAATTATTTTCCCAAACGAATCGTACGCATAAGCGCGAGCTACAAGACCGGCAGAATCGGTCAACTCCGTGACACTCCCAAGCCCATCCACCTGGTAGAAAAACCTCTCGCTAGCTTCAAATGTCCCACTGGCATCCAGATCCCGTTCCATGATCAGCGGCTCATCGATTCCCGGACCGTGGGTGTAGCGAGCAACGAGGTTATTGGAACCATCCAGTTCCAGAAGGATGTCCTCGTTGTCATAGATGTATCGAGTCACGACTCCATCTACATCCTTCTCGATTCTTCTCCCCAAGCCATCGTAGCTGTAGTTCACAACGCTGCTGTCTTCACGAACCACCCGGATCAGCTGATTTTCCGCGTCGTATTCAAACTGCCTACTCAACAATGTGGCCTTATCCGTTTTCTGAATCTGGTTGCCATTAGCGTCATAGATATAGGTAAAGTCGGCATCCTCAGACAACTGGTTCGCTCCGTTAAAAGTGGAGAGTCCATTCTGGTTCGAATCCGCACGGTTGCCCACTTCATCGTAGGTGAAGGACTCCAGCGGATTGGATGGAAGCGGATTCATTGCCTCCACCAGCCGGCTCAGCGCATCGTAGGTGTAGGAAGCGGTACCATCATTGTCGGTCTTGCTCAGCCGATTCCCCACGTTGTCATAAGTGTAGGTGAAAGCGTTGATGGTAGTGGCCCCCAGTTGATGGACCAGGCTCAGCAGCTGTGATGCTGCATCGTAGGTGTATGTGGTGACCACTCCGTTGTCGTGAGTCATGGAGGTACGGCGACCCAGGGCGTCGTAAGAAAAAGTAGTGGTCTGACTGCTCGGGTTGGTGTTGGAAGTCAGCCGATTCAGCGGATCGTAAGTGTAGGTCGTGACACCGGTCGGATCGGTCATCGAAAGCCGGTTGCCATTCAGGTCATAGGTGTAAACGGGATCAAAATCAACCTGTCGGTCAGCCTTTTCCGCGAGCATCGCCAGGTAGCGGTTGGCCGGTTCTCTTGGGGCTTCATCCCTGTGCCGCTCCCCTACCTGGATTCCGGATTTTCGGATCTCGTGCAGCTGAGCCCGCAGCTTTTCAAAAGAGGCTACCAAGGGTTGCTGCTGCACAAATACCGATCCGTCCTGACCATCGGCCGCTCCCGCTCCGAGACCGCCCAGGGCTGTGACCTGGGCCAGGTTAAAAGTAAGGAGCGTCTCGAAGTAGATAGCCACCCGGCCGCCTCCGCCTCCGGCTCCAAAACTGGCCAGACCGTTGCCGCCACTGGCCGTAATAGACCCTGTGCCCGACAGTGTGCCTGCGTCAATGCGAATGCCGCCGCCACTGCCGCCTCCGGCTCCCCCGCAGCAGCCGCTGGGGAACTCCCCTTCGGCTTGAATCACTCCATCCAACGTCAGCCCCTGGGCCACAATCCGAATCAGGCCGCCTCCGTTTCCGGCTCCACCGAGGAGGCCCGAGCGGGATCCCCCACTGCCCGGATCGCTCGGGTCTGTCGCATCCCCATTGACCGGATTCGGAGTTCCATCCGAGGCCCCTCCCAAGCCCCCAAAACTGCCTGCGGCCTTGCCCGTGCTCCCTTGCTGAAACCCCACCGTCATCCCGGCGGCCAAGGGATTGCCCGGCTTATTGCGGCCCAAAAAGCCCCGGCCCGAAACATCAATGCGACTCGTCAGGTCGACTGTCAGCGTCTGGACCGCCAGTTCCAGCTTCCTGAGCAGCATCCCTGTTGTGGGCAATTGTCCGAGAACGCTTCCGTTTGTGACATCCAGAGAGAGCGCGCTCACATCCACGGCCGAGTCAAACTCGCTGGCATCGTCCACGCGAATCGCTGAGGCGATGACACGATCCGATGCCGCCAGACGGGCGTTGGTCAAAATATCAAGGTCAGCAAATGTGCGCAGTTGTTCCTCCACCTTGGCCCGGGCTCCCCGGCTGATCTTGACCCGCGTAAAATCCAGCACATCGGCGGGAATCGTAAAGATGGGCGTGGTGTCATCGGGCGCCACCAGCGTATTGTTGTCCAGGACCAACTCGCCGGTTTCCCGGCCAGGCCCTCGCAAATAGACCGTCCCCGCTCCACCGTTGGGAGCGACATTGCCGGCTCCGGCAAAAGCTGTCACCTGGGTAAAATCAAAGGTGGTCGGATTCTGATAGTAGATAGCCACCCGGCCCCCTCCGCCGCCTCCGTCAATGCTCCCCAACCCATTGCCGCCACTGGCCGTAACAGACCCCGTGCCCGAGAGTGTGCCTGCGTCAATGCGAATGCCGCCGCCACTGCCGCCCCCGGCTCCCCCGCAGCAGCCGCTGGGGAGTTCCCCGTCGGCTTGAATCACTCCATCCAGCGTCAGCCCCTGGGCCACAATCCGAATCAGACCTCCTCCGTTTCCGGCTCCACCGAGGAGGCCCGAGCGGGATCCGCCACTGCCCGGGTCATAGGGATCGCGAAAATCCCCGTAGACCGGATTGGAAGGTCCACCCGAGCCCCCTCCCAAGCCCCCATAGCTGCCTGCGGCCTTGCCCGTGCTCCCTTGCTGAAACCCCACCGTCATCCCGGCTGGCCCAAAGGGATTGCCCGGCTTGTTGCCGCCCAAAAAGCCCCGGCCCGAAACATCGATGCGGCTCGTCGCATCGATCTGCAGTGTGCCCGTCACGGTAAGATCCATGTTCCCCACCTGGAAACCCGTGGTGGGGCTGTGAGTCAGGATAGTGCCGTTGAGCAATAACAGATTAGCGAAGGTGTGGGAGCCGTCCACGGTCAAAGTGCTGGCATTCACTTGAATTGTTTTACCCTCAAAGTCTTGGTTGCCGGCTCCGATCGTAGTGTCCTGGGTAATCAGAACCGTGGCTCCGGCCAAGGTCTCCTCATCAGAGGAGAAGGAGGAGATCAAGCGACTGGCCAAATCGAACTGGTTCGAAACCGTGGTGGCGGGATTGGTGACAGCCGTCAGATTGCCCACAAGATCAAATTCAAATGTGGTGATCTGGTCTCCGATTTGACTGGCACTGGGGGGCAGGGTCTTCTGGATTAGACGGTTCAAGGCGTCGTAGTCAAAAGTGAGAGTCTGACTATTGCGATTGGTGGTGGAGAGTAGATTGCTATTAGCATCATAGGCGAAAGTCTCCGTGAGACTCAGGGGATTGGAGGCCGAGATCAGGCGATCCATTTCATCGTAGGTGAAACTTGTGGTCTGGTTCTTGGCATCAATAACCTGGGTCAGGTTCCCCCGGGCATCGTAGCTGTACTGGGTCACCTTCAGATTTGCATCCACTACCGAAATGAGCCGGTTCATGGAATCGTAGATAAACTGGGTGACACGGTTTTCGCCGTCGGTGGATCGAATGACGTTTCCCGCCGAGTCATATTCCAGCGCTGTGACATTGAGCAAGGGATCGGTGGTAGTCAGCAGATTACCGTTGGCATCGTAGGTGAATGTCGTGAGGTTCTCCTGCGGTTCGTCGACCGCAGCCGCCACGGAGGTCAGCAAACCCCTGGAGTCATAAGTCATCTCGGTTCGGTTATTCAAAGCGTCGATGATCTCGATCGGGTTTCCCTTGAGGTCGTAGTGAATGGTCGTGGTGCTGTTCCTGGGATCGGTGATCGAAGTGACCTGGTTGAAGTTGGAATCATAGGTGAAGGAGGTGGTAGCACCGATCGGATCGGTTGAGGTCAGGAGGTTCCCCACTGAATCGTAGGTCATGGTGACCTCAGCCCCATTGGGTCGCTTGATTTGAGTGGAATTGCCGTCGTCATTCCGGTCGATAAGGGTGGTCTGTCCCAGGGAATCCACCTGGCGCGTTATAGCGCCGAACTGGTCTGTCTCAAAGCTGGTGGTGTTGCCTTTTCCATCGGTTAGGGTATTGAGGGCCTGATCAGGTCTCACTACGGGAGCCGGGTTGGCTTCGGTTCCGGTGCCTGAGACAGGATCCACAAATCCCACAGATTGGACGTTTGTGGCTGAAACGGGCATTCCATCTGCCCGAGTGCCCGTGACAAAGCGACCGAGACTGTCGTATTCCCTTTGAACTGTGAAACCTCTCTGGTTGGTCTCTGAGATCATCAGATGGCGATCGTCATAGCCAAAGGTCCAGGTGGTGGTGTCGGGGAAGGTCATTTGGGTCAGATCGCCCTGAGCATTATGAGAAAAGGAGGTGGTCCTTCCCACCGGGTCGGTCACAGAGCTCAGAAGGTCTCCGCTGTACGTTAAGGTGGTTGTGAGATCCGCTGGATCATTGATAGAGGTCAGCCTTCCATTGGCGTCGTAGCTGTAGCTTGTGGTGTTGCCATTTCTATCCACCAGCAAGATCTGAAATCCTTGAGAATCAAAGTTGATTTGCGTGCCATCCTTCAGGGTACGGGTATACGTGCCGTTTCCGTTCTTGACCAGGGTGGAAAAATCTCCGGCAGGAGAAGAGAAGTTGACGAAAGGAGGCAAGATCTCCTTCGGGATAAAGAGGATCAGTGCTCCCTGTGAGGAAACCACCGACAGAGAGCCATCAAAATTGGTGAAGATTCTCTCCATTCCGTCGACTGCCCAGCCGGCTCCGACGGGACTCTGAGACTCATTGCGCAGTTGGACACTCCCCTCTATGTCGGCGGAAATCCGCGACGAAGGGTAATTGCTGGTCAATCGCAGGGTGAAGGGATACAACCCGGTGTCAAACGTGGTTCCATCGAAGGAAACGGCATTTCGAATCGTTTCATCGATATTTTCATTGAGGCCACTGGTGTTGACGAAAGTCTCACTACCCTGAGCGATTCCAGCCACCGAAAGCTGATAGGAGAGCGCTGGCGGGACCGCGTTTCGGACCGGTATGGTGGAGTTGAACGGTATCACCGGTCTCGGATTGGCCCAGGAGGTGTTGTAGACCACCCTGAGAGATCTGGAAACTCCTAAAGAGCGGTAGGAGGGGAGAAAGATGTCCACCTCGATGGAGCCGTTCTGTAGCTGAACTACGGAAGTGCAGTCACACTCAGCAGCTTTTGGATCGTCCTGGCTGGGTCCCGGGGCATCAGGCACATCGACATCCGGCTCGCCCGGTGGGGAAACAGCAGAATGCCAGTCTGTGGCCCTGATTCCCCCGGAGATGGTCTCGATCTGGGTCCCATCGGCTGAGACAAGACCCGTTCCGACAATGGAAAAAACACCCAGATCGGCATCCAGGGACCAGATGTCCACTTGGCTGCCAGCTGGAAGACTGTCGATATTGGGAAAAGTGATGGGCACGGGAGTGGCAAAGGTGATGCCAACTGGCTGGATGGTGATGAGCAGACCTGGATCCAGGAAATCAGGTAAGGCTGCCGGCGCCAGGTCCCTGGGAACCAAGGAGATGGAAAGCTCGCCCGTAAAGTTGGTGCCATCGGGATTCTTAGCCGTGTTGGGTGGGACAATCAGAGAAACTTCCAGATCGGGATTGATGACGATGGTAAAAGAGCTGGGATTTATCGGGGTGAGGCTGCTGACGGCAATTCTGGGAAGAAAGAAGGGGCGGCTGACGATGTTATTGACGCTGGCAATCAGTTCCAACTCCTCTCGAAAACCGCCGTAGAGCGCTGCATCCGGGCCAGGATCGGCCGTTGAGGTGTCGATGTCCAGGACCTGGCTGCCCGCAGGAAGGTGCGTGACGGTGAAATTGCCTTCAGTGTTAGAGAGGGCTGACTGTCCCGTCCCCAAGAAAGAAATGGTTGCCCCAACCACTGGCGTCTCTCTCCCCAGCTCAAAGTCGTTGGCATCGAGCAGCCTTCCCTTGAAACTGGTCAGGCCACCGATAGGCGCACCCTGGACGGTGATATTGATGGTTTCAGAATCAGTACGAGCCCCCTCACTCACGATGAAGGTCAGGGTAATGATCCCCACCTGACCAGGCGAAGGAGTGAAGGTGAACACCCCTGAGGATGCGTTCAAGCTAGAGTTGGCCGGCAGGGGAACCGGGCTCGCAGAGAAGGCCAGAGGATCGCCATCAGGGTCGCTGCTCGTCAGCTTCAAGGTCAAGGTGCTTCCCAACGGCACAACCTGGTTTCCGATGGGGTCCAGAACTGGAAGCCCGGCTTCTCCCAGCTGGATGGTGAAGCTCAACTCCGCCGGGGCCGAGAAGTTTCCGGCCGGATCCTGGATGGTAGCCGTGAGGTTGTTGGGTCCTACTGGCAGGGGTGTGACTGGATCACAGGTGGCGCTCGCCTGCTCAGTGGCGCAGGTGACGTTCAGCCGACTGCCATTGACCTGGATCAAAAGTGTAGCGCTGTCCACACCCGAGCCAATATCGCTGTACTCGAGCCGTATACTCGGACTCATAGTCTTGAGCACCTCACCCTCTAAAGGGCTGGCAAAGGTGATTTCGGGAGGGATCGTGTCAACGACGAATTGCACCTGGGCCGGATCAGAGGGATTGCCATTGAAATCGCCAACCCTAGCCGAAAGCTCGATCAACCCTTCAGGCAAGGGAACATCAGGGAAACAAGTTGCGGCTGCCTGGTCAGCAAAGGGGCAACTGACCGGCCACTCCGCCCCGTTCACTTTAAAGCGCAAAGTTGCAGGGTCTACTCCCCCGCCGAGGTCCGCAAAGCTCACCATCAGGGCCGGTGCGCTCTCTTTCATCAAGGCCCCCTCCTGGGGTGCCATGAAGGCAATCTCCGGAGCTATGACGTCTACATAAAGCGCCACAGCGCGAAGGTTTCCCTTTTTCTTGCCAAAGCCAATGGGTTCCAGAGTCCGGAGGACTTCTCCATCGGCGCTCACCTCGGCCAGTCTCTTCTTGTCGGCCACCCAGACGGACCCCCGCAGCGGATCAGCTGCCAGAGCCAGGAGCTTTTCCCCTTTTCTACCGAACGGCCTCAGTTCAAAAAAGGGCTCTCCGAACGGGTCAATGTGAAGCAGCGTCTTGTCACGAGCCAGCCAGGCCCCGCCCTGATAATCTGTGACGATCTGAGTCAGCTTTTTGATTTTAGTCTTAAAAAGCTGTCTCCCCGTTGTTTCTAGGTAACTCAGACTATCTCTCTCAACGACCCATATGTCTCCGGAATCAGGATCAACCTCGATGTCCCTCACACGAGCTTTTCTGCCCAGATCGATGAAATAAACCAGCGTGCCGGTCGCGTCATAGCACAGGAGTGCTCTGCGAGTGGCCACCCACAAGTAGGAACCCAGCTCATCCAGGGCCAGAGCCTCTCCCTTGTCGGGCAGCCGCAGGATCTGCACCAGATTGGCGTTGGAATCAAACTGATACAGCACGCGTTCCAGGCCAAGCCACACCGTTCCGGTGTTAGCATTGACTCGAAGACCGAAAGGCTTATCGCCAGGTAGCTGGAAATCGTCCCGGTCATCATCATCGTCGTCATCATCATCGTCATCATCATCCTTGTCCCGGCCCCGATCTTTCCTGTCCCGGTGGTGTT
>JAPUKI010000163.1 GCA_027295745.1 Acidobacteriota bacterium | reverse complement strand
ACCAACGAACGGGCACAGAAAAGGCGCTTGAGATGGTCCGGCTCAGTCTTGATGAGATGGCTCGGGGTGGAATCTACGATCAGTTAGGTGGAGGCTTTCATCGATACACTGTGGATGAGTGTTGGCTGGTCCCCCATTTCGAGAAGATGCTGTACGACAACGCTCTGTTGTCCCGACTTTACCTGGAGGCCTATCAAGTCACTGGTGATACCTATTACCGTGAGATCGTGGAGGAGACGCTCGAATACGTCAAGCGCGAAATGATGGATCCCTCTGGGGGTTTTTATTCATCCCAGGATGCTGACAGCGAGGGAGAGGAGGGGAAGTTTTATGTTTGGACTCCCGCCCAGGTGGAAGCGGTCCTGGGCAGAGAAGTTGCCTCAGTCTTCAACCCATATTTTGACGTGACAGATTCTGGAAATTTCGAAGGGAAAAGCATTTTGCACCATCGCATGACGTTGGGCGAATTGAGTCAGTCCCTTGGAAAATCTGGAGAGGAACTTAAAGGCTTTCTGGACCAGGCTCGTCGAAAGCTCCTCGAGGCCCGACAAGAGCGAGTCAAACCGCCACTGGATGACAAGGTGCTGACGGCCTGGAATGGGATGATGCTCACCAGTTTTGCAGAGGCTGCCTTTGTTTTACACGATTCCAAGCTTCTGGAGATCGCTGTGAAAAACGCGGAATTCTTGGCTTCAGCGATCATGGTGGAGGGACGTTTACTGCGCAGCTGGAGACAGGGAAAGGCTCATCTCAACGGATATTTGGAGGACTACGCCCTGGTCATCGAAGGATGGTTGGCGACTTATCAGGCGACCGGGGACATGCGCTGGTTGGACCACGCTTGTCGTCTTATGGAGCGCCAATTCGAGCTCTTTCAGGATGAGGAGGGTAATGACTTTTACTTTACCTCTTCCGATCACGAGACACTCCTGATTCGGCAAAAGCAATACCAGGACAATGCAACACCCGCCGGCGCCGGCGTCACTTGCCTGAATCTCCTTCGTTTGTCCGTTCTGTTGGGCAAGCAGGAGTATCGGGAGCTGGCCCAGAGCATGCTGCATCAGGTCTCGGGAGGACTCTCGCAGTTTTCCTCAGCCTTTGGATATTGGCTGCAAGCATTGGAGTTTCTCTTGAGTCCGGCTCAGGAAATTGCCGTTTTAGGCAAGGCCTCTGAACGGGAAGCCCTGCTTCAGCCGGTGCGTGAGAGATTTCTCCCCAACAAGGTGCTGGCGTTTCTGCAAGAGCCCGATGCAGAGCTGGTCCAAAAGATCCCTCTGTTGGACGGGAAGACCGCCATCGACGATCGGGCCACGGTCTATGTTTGCCGGAACTATGCCTGCCAGGAACCTGCCACTACAGTAGAAGGGCTGGAACGGGTACTGGAGGGTGCCGACTAGTTGCGTAGTTCTGGGACAGGCCCCTAATCTTCCCGATTCGAGTCAGCCACTGGTGGCAAGCGCCATTAGCCAATGTCACCGAATTTCTGGAGCGAGACGCTCAGTTCTTCCAGGGCTAGAGCTCGGTGGGAGATTTGATTTTTCTCTTCCACCGTCATTTGGGCGAAGGTCTTTCCAAGAGGAGGGTAGTAGAAGATCGGGTCGTAACCGAACCCGTGATTGCCTCTGGGTTCCTGAGCCAGGTCTCCCTGAACTTCGCCCGTCACTTCGATCAAGTCCCCAGGCAGGAGGAGACAGATAGCCGAGATAAAACGCGCACTTCTGGAGGAAGGACCGGGACGGGAATCCAACATCTGCAGGAGCTTTTCGATGCGTTCCTTGTCGGTAGGAGCAAATCGAGCGGAATGTATCCCCGGTTTACCTCCCAGAGCATCCACCACGAGTCCTGAGTCTTCAGCCAGTGTGGGGAGCCCGGTCAGTTGGTGATAGTGTTCAGCTTTGAGACGCGCGTTTTCGGCGAAAGTTGTACCGGTCTCAAGGGCCTCGGGAAGATCGTCTCGTCCCAGCAGAAACTCGAATTCGATGTTGAAGAGTGAGAGGGCCGAGCAAATTTCCCGGACCTTTCCCCTATTTTGAGTTGCCAGAAGGATTCGCAACTTGCTGATCGGAGTCACTTTGAAACAGGTCTGTTAAGTTTTCGAGTTGCCCTTCGAGAACAAGTCGCTGCTGCACAATCAGGTTTTGGATGCCGGTTTTGGCCAAATCTAGAAGTGCTTCCAGGTGAGTTTGTGAAAAAGGCCTTTCCTCAGCTGTTCCTTGGACTTCTACAAAGAGACCCTGACCGGTCATGACCACATTCATGTCCACTTCAGCTGCAACATCCTCTTCATAGGCGAGATCCAGATAGGGTTCTCCGCCAACAATACCTACGCTTACGGCTGCTACATAGTCCAATAGAACAGGCTGATCCAGGCTCCCATCTTCCTGAAGTTTGGCCAAGGCTAGTGCCAGGGCTACAAAGGCCCCCGTGATGGAGGCTGTTCGGGTCCCCCCGTCTGCCTGAATGACGTCACAATCCAACCAGATGGTCCTTTCCTTAAGGGCATGCATATCGACAACGGAACGAAGGGATCGGCCGATCAGCCGTTGAATTTCCTGGGTTCGCCCGGAAGGTTTTCCCTTGGTGGCATCTCGAGTCATTCTGGTTCCCGTCGACCGGGGGATCATGCCATATTCGGAAGTGACCCAGCCCTTTTTACTGCCCCGCAAAAAGGAAGGGACCTTTTCTTCAACGCTGGCCGTGCAGATGACTCGGGTGTCTCCGCATTCAATGAGTGCCGAACCTTCGGCATGCTTACTGTAGGCAGGGGTAATTTTCACCGTGCGCAGGTGGTTCAGTTGACGCTGATCACGTCGGTCAGGCATTTTGGACATTCTACATAAAGGGTTCCCGAATGGAAACATGTCCGGCCAGAGTGGAGTGTTCTCGCCCTTCAACCAAAAATCTGATCTGTCTGATTTCCTGGATGTTTTCAATCAGCGATCGAGTCATCGAGTAGAGGGCGGAAAGCTCGGCTGCTACACCCCCGACAGCCGGGTAAATGATCTCCTGCGACAGATCCACAAGCGCGGTTCCGTCCTCCAGGAGATAAATCTGTCGCAGTGTGGCCCGTTCAGAAAAGACTTGAAAGCCCTCCTTCGTGGAAGGACCTGTGAGGACTTCATGAATGATCTGACGGGCGGTGAGAATGATATCTTCGGTTCGGAATATGGATCGTTCCTCCACCGTCAGCAGGTCGGGATGGGGAGCCATGACACCGGGCTGATAAAAGTACAGCTTAATGGTCAGATCGCCGGAGCTGCGGGCCTCTAGTGCGCTGGATTCGACATCGAGCCTATTCTGATCGACGTTGCTCACATCCTCCTGATGCCGGCGCTCGAGGTTGTAGAGGTAAAGCGTCACCATGACGACCAGGGAAACCAAAGCCAATGCGATAAGGATGGTTCGGTGTTCCTTGGTGACCTGGCTCATTCTGGAGCCGAGGATGTTCTTGTGCTTATTCACTCCAGGCTCTTTTCCTGCAGGAAGGTGTCCACGGCGGAAGTTATGGTGCGGGCGACCTGCTCCTGAAACTCCATTGAGCTGAGTCTCTGGTAGTCTTCAGAATTGGTCAAAAACCCCATTTCGATCAACACTGCCGGTGCCGTGACGGGAGCCAGGCCAGCCAGAGGAACTTCGGCCACCCTGTTTTCGACTCCCCAGAGCAGATTGAGTTCCTCCTGAAGTAACTCCGCAAGTTTACGGCTTGAGCCAAGATATGGTTTTTGGCCTTCTTCCCAACGGACAAGTTTATCGCCGTCCTCGAATGTTGGTGGGGGTGGTTGTCTTGGCGAGAACAATGATGCGCCCTCCTGGTTGGGATTGATCATCACTGGCTCGTTATTCTGTGAATACTTGTGCAGGTAGACCACAGGCCCACGGGTTTTGGGAGACGGTGAGCCTCCCACGTGAATGCTGAGATAGACCTGGGAGCGATAATAATTTCCTACCGACCCTCTCTGCTCAATCGCTAGATCTACATCTCGAGTACGGGTCAGCATACCTTTGTGTCCGCGTTCCGTGAGCAAGTTCCCAATGCGTCTGGAAATTCGCAGGGTCAAGTGTTTTTCTGCGATTCCTTCAGGGGAGTTCACGCCCAAATCTCCTCCTCCATGCCCCGGATCGATAGTGATGAGATATTCCGGCTCTTGCGGGGAGGGAGGGGGTTCCGATCCCCCAGATAGGCTTTCCTCCGGAGGATCGGGTTCGCTGTCAGGGCCCAATTTCGACATGTTTGGGGGGCCGTAAATGTCGATGACCTTTCTGACCGGAGCCGTCAGGGTCAGCTGTCGAAAGTTGTTGTAAAGATCCCCTTTGTGAATGCGAAAGGTACCGTAAATATTGCTGGAGTCGAAGTCCACGGAAGAAACCAGGCGCCGATCTGGGGGAATTGCGGAAAACTCCGGCCGAACCAGGAACTGATCAAAAGCGACCTGAATGTAATCCTTGAATTCTCGGACTTGGATGGGAGCATTGAGACTGGATTGAAAAACCACTCTTACACGATCCGGATAGTTGCTCACTTTGACCTGGACTGGGTTTTCCGCCGTTGCCTCTACCCGATACCGCATGTCGGACACCTTGCTAAACCTGCGGTTGACCAACAGGGGCAATGCCTTGGACAGGAAATCTTCACTCACATACCAGTTGTTGGGTGCTCTTTTCCAAACCGGTGCCGCCAAAAGGATGTATTGGGCGTCGAACCTTACCAGAGGGCGTCCATTCACCAGTTGTAGATTTCCACGGGAACCAGCGATCGTTAGAACCTCCCCATTTTCCATCAGCTCTAACGCTACGATATCGGCGATGTCATTCAGTGGGTAATAATCCTGGCGTTGGCGGCGGAGGGAGTTGATGGTGCGCTTGTTTTGGCCAATCCAGACTTCAAGATCTGCGGATCTCACGGCTGTCTGAGGCGAGACCTGAGCCCCTTCTATGGATGGAGAGCAAAAGCACAACAGACAGCAACTACCCAGCCAGTATCCCAGACGCCGAACCGCAAAGTGTCTCGATAACATTCAGTTGGAATTATAGCAGTCAGAGTGCCCTTTGGGCGCGTTCCAGGTTTCAGGTTCCAAGTTCCTGGTCAGGTTTGGAATTTGGGATTTCGAATTTCCGGCCTCCGGTCGGCGATTTGGAATTTCAGCCGGTCTGTCGGCTGCTGTCTGTTGTTGAGGCGGGCAGGGCCACTAACGCCTCTTGGCCTTACGGCATGGGCGCATTCCTATCGGGAGATTGTTTCAGGTAGAGTCTCAAGATTTCCGGCTGCTGGGATATTAAACCAGATAGGATGAGAAGAATAATGAGTGGAGAAAGATAGAAAACTGCCGCCATTCCATTGAGCGTTTTCAAGGGTGACCTGCGAAGGGTCAGAAAAGGCTCTTTTAAGAGGTCCAGTACTGAACTAAAGTGATAAGTCCGGGTGCCAAAAATACGCCCTAAAAGGGCGCTCCATAAGAATGGGTAGCTAAATTTCGGGGAAAATCCCTCAGCCCGAATGACCTTAAAACCATATTTTTTTGTGAGTGTTTCAATCTGACCCCGGGTCATATGATTAATATGATGCACCTCATCGCTGCCGAGCCAGGAGGAGTAGCAGATACGGGCTCCCAGTCCTTCGATGTTAGGGACCTCCAACATCACCCAACCCTGAGGAGCTATGATCCGTGACCACCGTTTTACATGTTCTTCCGGCTGATCCAGGTGTTCAAAAACGTGCCAGTAACTAATGGCTTGAAAGGGTCCACTCCGGGGTTTTGGGGGTAAATGAAGTCTGAAATCCAGCCGGATGCCAAAATTCTTTTGGGCTGCTTTCTGGGAAACCTGTGAGGCCGTGGTACCGTGCACCTCCAGACCTCGTTGTCTCAAAAAGTAGAGAAACTTTCCATCGCCGGCCCCAACATCCAGAATAGATCCCGATCGAATGCCCGTTCGGGAGCGAAAGGAGTCAGCTTTCCATTTATCCAGACCATAGAGGAGTGGGTTTAGAAATCTGGACAGGCGAGATCCGCGGCCATCGGTAGCGTAGTAACTGTCTTCGTAACGACCCTCTTTCATCTTCATGCCCCTGCGATGCATCGAAGTTCTCTTCCTTCGCAAGAGATTTTCCAGGGAGAGGAATCAATAGTCGAGAACCTAGCCCGGATTATGCATAAATTCTCTACTGCAGCGGCGAAACCCCCCGGGGTGCGTTGGGCAACGCACCCGGGCCGGCGCTTTCACCCCTTCGTGACAAGAACCTATGCATCATTCGGGCTAGCTCAGTTTACAGTCTGGATGCTTTCAACTTCCAGGAGATCCGGTTCCTTGACCTTGCGGCACAGCGTGGGGTCGCGTACCAGGGCCGTTGCCAGGTCGGTGTGCAAAGCATGACCGGCCTTGTGAGCCTTGATGTGGCCAATGAGGGGAAAGCCGCACAGGGAGATGTCACCAATGAGATCCAGAGTCTTGTGCCGGACAAATTCGTCCGGAGAGCGCAACGGTCCATTCATGATTTCCGTCTCGCTCAAGACCACAGCATTTTCGAAGGATCCGCCACGTATCAGTCCCTTTCTACGCAGTTCCTCGACTTCCGAATGAAAACCGAAAGTTCTCGCGAAAGCGATCTCTTTGGCGTATGCCTCGGAGGTCATTTCCAGGTCCAGGACCTGATGCCCGATGGCGGGATGGGCAAAGTCGATTTCATAGGAGATTCGAAAAGTTGAGGAGGGTTCAATCGAGATAAATTTATTCCCCTCTTGCAAACGAAAAGGTTTTTGGACCTTCAGAAAGGTTCGATCCTTCTCTTGTGTTTGAACCCCCGCCTTCTGGACCATCTCCACAAATGGGAGTGCAGAACCATCCAGGATGGGGACTTCCAGTGAATTGATATCAAGGTACAGGTTGTCGAGACCGAGACCGTACAGTGCCGACAGGACGTGTTCCACGGTCGAGAGCATCACGCCCTTCTTCATCAAGGTCGTTGCCAGGACAACGCGGGAGACCCGTTCGCGTAACGCTTCGATTTCAAACCCTTGAAGATCCACGCGTCTGAAGACGATTCCGGTGTCCGCAGGTGCAGGGTTCAATTCCAAGGATACCTGGCAGCCTGTGTGAAGGCCGATTCCGGAAATTTGAACCGGATTTTGGATGGTTGCTTGCATCGGAGCCGTCTCAGTAAAAATGCTCGTTTATTGTCAATACGAGAAACCTTATACGCAAGAATTGAGCCAAAAATCAAAACAGAGCACACATGGACACTTGCGGTGATCATGCGCTCTGGGGTGTAGCGGTTTGACACAAAACTGTTGCTTAAAAGATACAGTTTTGGGTACACTTCGCGCATTTTCGTGCAGTCGTGCAGTCGTGCAGTAGGCGCTTCGCGCGCAGAAAAGAAAAAAAGTCAAGAGATCAGTAGAACGGGTCTGTTCTCAGTCCTCAGTACTCAGTCCTCTCTTCCGGTCTGCGATCTCCGGCCGGTGATCTGGAATTTCAGGGGTCAGTGGCAGGTGGTCAGGAGGTCAGGTGGTCAGGCTTTTCCCCCTATTTCTTCAGAACCGGTTCAAGGAAGTATTCGG
>JAPUKI010000162.1 GCA_027295745.1 Acidobacteriota bacterium | reverse complement strand
TTCCGGTGAGGTGATCGTTCCCCGCGGCGATGCCGTCATTCAAGATGGAGACCGGGTCATCTTTTTCTGCTTGGAACTCTTGGTGCCCGAGCTTGAGTCGGCTTTTCTGGTTGGGTCTGGAAGAGAAAAAGCGTGATCAGCTGGCGCAATCTACTGCAGGTTACAGGGCTCTTTACCCTGGCGTTGGCCGTGAGTCTGGGCATTGTGACCCTGGTTGCTCTTTTCCTTCAGGATGATGGTTTCCGTTCGCTCGCTCTGGCGACACTGATAACAGTGAGCCTGGGGGGGGTTCTCTGCCTGGTATTCCGTTCTCCTCCTCAGGAGATCTCCAATCGGGAAGGGATCCTGTTAGTCATCATGATTTGGGTAACAGCTGGCCTGGTTGGAGCTCTACCCTTCTATTTTTCTGACTACTTTGGAAACTTCACCGATGCCTTTTTTGAGTCGATCTCGGGTTTCACCACAACCGGGGCCACCATTTTAGAAGACATTGAGGCCTTGCCCAGGAGCCTGCTGTTATGGCGCTCTCTCACCCACTGGATCGGAGGTATGGGGATCATTCTGCTGGGAATCGCCATACTTCCTCTCATTGGCACCGGAGGGATGGAGCTCTACCGCGCGGAGTTTTCAGGTTCTCGCTCCGAAAAATTGACTCCTCGACTGGCCGAGACTGCACTGGCGCTCTGGAAGCTCTATGTCGCCTTCAGTTTGGCTGAATGTCTTGCCCTGTGGGTGGCGGGGATGGACCTTTTCGAGGCCCTCTGCCACAGTTTCTCCACCATGGCAACGGGAGGATTCTCTACTCGAAATTCCAGCATAGAAGCTTTCGCCAGCCCTACCATCGAATACATCATCATCTTTTTCATGGTAGTGGCGGGTCTGAACTTCACCCAGCACTATCGTCTCCTCGTGGAGCGGCGCCCCCGGGCTTTCTTCAAAGATCAGGAGACTCGATTCTATGTTGTGCTCCTGTTTGCAGCGACAGCGGCCTTAACGCTCACACTGAGCTTCAGTTCCCGGGGCTTTTTCGAGGCTAACCGGGTGGCCCTCTTCCAAGTGGTTTCGATCATGACCACCACAGGCTTTTCAACGGCCAACTTCGAGCTCTGGAGTCCCTTCGCTCAATTGCTGCTTTTGGCGCTGATGTTTGTCGGGGGCTGTACAGGTTCAACGGCCGGTGGGATGAAGGTGGCCAGGTTAGTCCTGCTCTTTCGTGTGGTGGCGCGTGAATTTCGGCGCATAGTGGAGCGACGGGGAGTTTTTGCTATTCGCTTCAACGCGGAAGCCGTGAGCGAGAACGCGATTCAGAGTCTTCTGAACCTTGTCTACATCGCTTTCTTGATTAATTTCGCAGCCTGCATGGCCCTCACAGCTCTGGGTGTGGATGTCTTGACTGCCATCTCTGCGGTGGCTGCCTCAATGTTTAACATCGGGCCCGGTCTGGGTAATGTCGGACCCTCAGAGAATTATGGGCAATTAGTCCCGTTAGCGAAATGGGTGCTGAGTTTTTGCATGCTGGCGGGACGATTGGAGTATTACACCCTGCTGGTTCTCTTCACGGGAGCCTTTTGGAGGAAATAGCAGTTTCCTCCTCTTTCATGGTGTGGAGGAGCTTCTCTTTCTGGATGAGCAGCTCATCGATCCTGTTAGAGCTTGAGTCCTCCTTTTCTTCTGCTTTGATTTTCTCCTGAAGTTGACGACTGAGGCGCTCGTGGTGTTTTTTTCTGAGTGCTTGAATGCTGCTTCTGATGATTTCCTCCGAGAGAGGAAAGCCGGCCGAACGCAGAGCCAGCCCTTCGATGAGATCTCGATCCGCCTCATCGGTGATCCTCTGTCTCAGGACGATGGTGGTAATCTCCTCGACTTGCTCCTTTAACTGAAAGATGCTCTGGAAGATTTCTTTGGTGCGCAACCCCTCAAAAAGCTCAGGTTCCAACTGCTGGAAGGTAAGCTCTGCCCATTTTCTCTCCAGCATGGCCAGCAGTAAAGTGTTTTCCGCTGGGGTGACCTGATGGGCCGGGAGGGCATAATTCAGCTGAGCCAGTTCCCTTTTGCGCCCGGGCATTTTCCTCATTTCCAGCATGAGCAAGTTTTCATCGACCTGAAGGCGGGAAGCAATGCGGGTGAGATACTCTGCCCGCTCAACCAGGTTGGGAACTTTCACGAGATAAGGCAAAATTCTCGAAACGATCTCCTGCTTTCCCTTGGGGCTAAAAGCATCTCGTTGTTCGCTCATGAACTGAGACAACGCAAAGTCCAGGTAAGACTGGGAAGCCTTGAGTTTCCCCTGATAGACCTCAGCCCCCTGTTTTTGCACAAAGGTGTCGGGGTCTTCTCCCGCGGGAAGTTGCAGAACGTTGAGGCGGAAGCCTTCCTCTAGAAAAAGGTCAATTGAGCGCAAAGCCGCTGCCTTTCCCGCCGAATCGGGGTCAAAGTTGGTGATCACATTCCGGGTGTAGCGCCCTAAAATCTTGACCTGAGTCTTGGTCAGACTGGTACCCAGGGATGCGACGACATTCCGGATTCCGAACTGAAACGGGACAATACAGTCAAAGTAGCCCTCCACCAAGATAGCGAAGTCTCGTCGTCGAATCTCATTCCGTGTGACATCCAGGGGATAGAGATTGTGACTCTTGCTGAAGAGTATCGTCTCTGGGGAATTCAGATATTTGGGGATGCCGTCTCCCAGGATGCGCCCCCCAAAGGCGATGGTTTTCCCTGAGAGGTCATGGATGGGAAACATTATGCGATTGCGGAATTTATCGTAATACTGACCGGGATTCCCTTCTCTTACCAGGCCACAGGCCAACATATCTTCGACATCAAAGCCTTCTGCTTTGAGTTTCTCCAGGAGCCGCTGACCCGCAGGAGCATAACCGATGGAGAACTGCTTGACCGTCTCAGCCGTAATTTGGCGCTCTTTGAGATAAGCGAGTGCCTCCTCTTTCCCTTTCAAGCACTCACAAAAGAACTGAGCGGCCCGGTCCAGGATCTTCAAGAATCGCTGGCGTGTTTCACTTTGGGCCTCGCTCCTTTTTGTAGCACTTGGAACTGGAATGCCCTGGCTTTCAGCCAAGTGATGGATGGATTCAGGGAAGGTCATATTGTCCATCAACATGATGAACTTGAAAATGTCTCCCCCCGCTCCGCAACCGAAACACTTGAAGATCTGCTTACTCTCGCTGACCAGGAAGGAAGGGGTCTTTTCAGTATGAAACGGACAGAGCGCAGCAAAATCTTTTCCCTTCTTCTTTAGACGAACATACCCACCCACCAAGTCCACTATACTGATGCTGTTTCGAACCTGATCGATGAAGGAGTCCTCGAATTTCATCGACTCTTCTCACTTGTCTTATTGTCTGTTGTCTCTGTTCCCTGTTTTGTATCGCGTTGTCGATTGATCAAACTGGCGATGTAGCCAGCACCAAAACCATTATCGATATTCACCACCGCCACGTTGGCAGAGCAGCTGTTGAGCATTCCCAGCAAAGCCGCCAGGCCTCCAAAGGAGGCCCCGTACCCGATACTGGTTGGAACAGCGATGATGGGAAGATCCACCAGCCCTCCCACCACGCTTGGCAAGGCGCCTTCCATGCCCGCGACTACGATGGCAACTGTGCACGATTGAAGAGCTTCTCGCTGGTCGAGTATTCTGTGCAATCCGGCCACACCCACATCGTAGCAGCTGCTGACCTCGCTTCCCATGAACTGAGCAGTGACCAGTGCTTCTTCAGCGACTGGGATATCCGCAGTGCCGGCGCTAAAGATCCCGATTTTGCCTCGCCCGCTGGGAAAGGGTTCCTGGATGATGGTCACCGCCTGGCAATTGGAATGATACTCACAGAGTTTGTGGCGAGATCGTAATTCTTGAAAAACCTGTGGACCTGCAGAAGTAATCAGGATGTTTGGATTTCTGCTGATCAGAGCCTCAGCAATGGCTATGATCTGCTCAGTGCTTTTCCCCTTCCCGAAGATAACTTCTGGGAGACCATGGCGCAAGCTGCGATGGTGGTCAACTTTGGCAAATCCCAGATCCTGGTAGGGCAGTTCTTTCAGGAGTGCAAGGAGCTGGTCTTCACTGATCTTCCCTGCTTTGAAGTTCTGGAGCGCCTGTTTCAGACTTTGCGGGCTCATCTCGGTTGCTAGTGCCACCTTCTTCTTTGAGGACCGCCCGGCGACTGAGTCTGATCTTATTCTGGTCATCAATATTGAGCACCTTGACCAGAATCTTATCCCCGAGCCGGATCTCGGTCCGGATGTCTCGAATGTGATGATCGGCGACTTCGGAGATATGCAACAGCCCTTCCGTCCGAGGAAGGATCTCGATGAAGGCTCCAAAGTCCACCACCTTTTTGACTTTCCCCAGGTAGTTCTTGCCGATCTCGGCAGTGGCGGTGAGTCCTTTGATGATCTCGATTGCTTTCTCGGTCGACTCGCCGTCGGTAGAAGCAATTTTGATGGTTCCGTCATCTTCGATGTCGATCTTGACGCCGGTCTCTTCAATGATGCTCCGAATCATCTTTCCGCCGGGACCGATGACCTCACCGATCTTGGAGATCGGAATGTTCATGGTGGTGATCCTGGGAGCAAAGGGGGAGATGGTGGAGCGAGGTTCGGAAATGATTTGGGCCATCTTTTCCAGAATGTGCAAACGGCCCTCTCTGGCCTGTTCCAGTGTCTGGGCCAGGATCTCAGCGGTGACACCTGTAGTCTTGATGTCCATTTGCAGCGCCGTGATCCCTTCGGCAGTGCCGGCCACCTTAAAATCCATATCCCCATAATGATCCTCAAAACCCGCAATGTCCGAGAGAATGGCGTGAGTGTCGTCTCCCATGACGAGTCCCATGGCCACCCCGGCAATTGAGCCCTGGATTGGGACCCCGGCGTCGTGAAGTGCCAGGATAGCGCCACACACGGTGGCCATTGAAGAGGAACCATTGGACTCGAGAATGTCCGAAACCACACGAATGGTGTATGGAAAGATCGACTCATCAGGCAACACCGTCGAGATTGCTCGCTCTGCCAGAACTCCGTGCCCAATTGAACGGCGACTGGGGCCCCGCAGAAAGGCCACCTCACCCACAGAGAAAGGCGGGAAGTTGTAGTGGAGCATAAAGGACTTGGAGGACTCGCCGGTGAGGTCATCCAATCGCTGCACGTCTTCACCCGTGCCCAGCGTGACCGTGACCAGCGCCTGAGTTTCTCCTCGAGTAAAAATCGCCGAGCCATGGGCTCTGGGAAGAAGGGAAACCTCCCCGGAAATGTCGCGAATCTGGTTGAAGGCCCGCCCATCGGGGCGCTTCTTCTTCTCCAGGAGCTCACGACGAAAGATCTTTTCCTTCACTTGCTCAAAGATAGCGCTGACATTGCCGCGTTTCTCCTCATCGTCTGCGGCGAGCGTCTCCACTATCTCTTTGCGGTAGGTTTTCATCTTTCGCTCGCTGGCCCGCTTGTCCGGAGTACCCAGCGCATCAAGAATTTTCTCTGTTGCACCTTCCTCAACCAGTCGCTCCAGCTCAGGGTCAAAGGTCACCGGCTCGAAGGTGCGTTTTTTAATGTCCAAACGGGTGGCTAATTCTTTGATCTTGTCAATAATCTGGCGGATGGCCTGATGGGCGAAGTCGAGGGCCTCCACCACCTTTTCTTCCTTCACTTGGCGACCCGTCGCCTCCACCATCACAATAGCTTCTTCTGTGCCAGCAACAATCATGTTGAGAGCACTTGTCTCCAATTGTGGATATGTCGGGTTGAGAAGGAACTGATTATCGACCAGGCCCACACGCACAGCACCAATTGGATTATGAAAGGGAATGTCCGACAGGTACAGTGCAGCCGAGGCTCCGTTGATGGCGAGAACGTCCGGGTTGAATTCGGGTTCGGCTGACAGGACCATGGCAATTATTTGCGTTTCACAGCGAAAGTTGTCTGGAAAGAGAGGTCGCAAAGGACGATCAATCAAACGACAGGTCAGGATCTCCTTCTCCGTCGGCCTTCCCTCGCGTTTAAAAAAGCCTCCTGGTATCTTTCCCGCGGCGTAGGTATTTTCCCGGTAATCACAGGTCAGGGGAAAAAACGAAAGTCCTTCCCTGGGGTCATTCTCAGAACACGCTGTCACCAGAACAGCCGTCTCTCCACTGCGCAACAGTACTGCGCCATCTGCTTGCTTTGCTAATTTACCGATCTCCATGGAGAGTTCGCGCTCTCCCAGAGACAGGCTGACGGTCTCACTCATCTAATTTATCTCCTTCAACTGCTTGATCTCACCCAATCTCCACTGATTCTGGGCCATCTGCTTGCCAGAAGGGAAGAGAGGATTACATTTGCGGAATGCCCACAGAAAGTCCAGCAGGAAGATCTCTTGCGCTGCTGTTCTCTATGCTATTTACGGATTCCCAACCGCTCGATTAATTCCTTATAGCGCCTGAACTCGATCCGCTTGACGTAGTCCAGTAGACGTCGGCGCTGGCCCACCAGTTTGAGTAGGCCTCGGCGAGAGTGATGGTCCTGTTGATGGGTTTTAAAGTGTTCAGTCAAATATTTGATTCGCTCAGTCAGAATGGCAACTTGAACTTCCGGCGAGCCAGTATCCTTGTCGTGCAGTTGGTAGCTCGAGATGATCTCGCCTTTGCTCTCTTTTACCAAAACCATAGCTGAGTCTCCATTGGGTTCTAAAGACAACACAATCTAACAAAAAAAGAGCTCGAAGTAAACAGCGGGCTCTAGCCCGGATTATGCATAAATTCTCTACTGCAGCGACGATATCACCCGGTGTGCTGCACCGCCAGCGTTGCGGGTCGCGCGCCAGTCGGAGCCGCAGGCTTTAGCCTGCGGGCCCGTGGGCTAAAGCCCACGGCTCTGTTTTCCGGCGCTTTCGTCGCTTCGTGACAAGAACCTAATGCATAATCCGGGCTTAGCGAGCTTTAGGGTGGGTGGATCGGTAAACACGAAGAAGTTCTTCAATGGATAAATGGGTGTATTTCTGAGTGGTGGAGAGCTTCTCGTGCCCAAGCAGTTCCTGAATGCAGCGGAGGTCAGCCCCGTTGCTGAGCAGGTGAGTGGCAAAGGAGTGGCGAAAGAGGTGCGGGTGAACATCCAGAAGCAGGGCGCTTCCCTTAATGTATTCCTTTAGGCTTCGTTCGATGGATCGAGCGGAAAGCCGGGAGCCGCGAAGATTCAAAAAAAAGGCATTCGGCTCCCGGAGTGTCCTTTGACGGCGGAGCAAAGCCGCCCGTTTCCCCAGGTAGAGGAGAAGTGCCTGCTTGGCTTTCTTCCCGAATGGCACCAGGCGCTCTTTCTTCCCTTTCCCGTAGACTTTGATGAGTCGCTGTGCAAGCAGGAGATCTTCCAGATTTATCTGCACCAGCTCGCTAATGCGGAGTCCACTGGCATAAAGCAACTCCAGAATGGCTCGATCTCTTACTCCCCGGTCAGTTTCTGAATCGGGCAGCTCTAAGATCGTTTCCACCTCCCGAACAGAGAGAAAGCGGGGTGTGCGCTCCGGTAAGCGAGGGTTGCTCACGAGCCGAGCCGGATTGGAAGGAACTTTTCCTTCCTTGTACAAATATCGGAAAAAGGAGCGGATGGTTGCCAGCTTGCGAGCAAGCGAAGTCTTGGCATTTCCCTTTTGGTGCAGGTGGCCGAGAAAGTCGCGAATGCTGATGTGATCGATTTCTCGCGGATGGATGCGGATGTCTTCTCGTCCCCGCGTGAGGTATTGATAGAACTGGAGAAGGTCACCCTGGTAATTTCTCACAGTGTGAGACGAATAGTTCCGTTGGAATCGGAGGTAATCCAAGAAAGAGTCGATGGACTTGCGCATGGCACCTGACAGCTAACCACTGTCAGCTGACAGCTGACAACTGACAAAACTGCGTTCGTAGTTTTTTGGTCCTGAACGTTATAGCTCAATATGAGCTATAAGAAATCTCAAATCTATCGATTAGGCCTTGAGCAGGCCTTACTTGTAGAGGCGGCGTGCAAGAAGTTTCCAAGACACGAGCGATACTCCCTGTCTCAGCAGATTCGAAAGTCGAGCCGTTCGATCGTAGCGAATTACGTCGAAAGTTACGTTCGGCAGAACGTTTTTCCGGCTGATTACCGACGATTCCTCACATACAGCCAGGGAAGCTGTGACGAAACGAAATACTGGGTGGAATTGGCCAGAGAAATTGACCTACTGGACGAACCAATTTTCAAAGAGCTCATGGATGGGTACGAAAGATTAGGCAGGATGATCTTTCGTACCCTCAGCCGTCTTTAGCGCCCTTGTCAGCTGTTAGCGGTCCGTGGTCAGCTTCTTCACTTTGATCTTGTAGGCTTTCAGTTTGCGGTGGAGGTGAGTTCTCTCCATTCCAATGGAGGCAGCTGTTAGAGAAATGTTTCCATTGTTTTCCGCCAACCGATCCAAGATAAACTGGCGTTCGAATTCCTCGCGAGCTTCTTGCCATTTCAGAGAGGTCCCTTTGGCAGTCCTTGGAGCTGGTTTGAGAATGGAGGAGGGGAGATCTGAAACGGTGACTTTCTCACCCGGAACCATAATCGCCAGACGCTCTACCGTATTTTTGAGCTCTCGGACGTTACCCGGCCAGTGGTAGGATTTCAGTCTTTTCATAGGGTCGGTCTGGATTCTCTTCTCGGGCTTCCCATAACGCCTACAGAAACTCTCCATGAAATAAGCCACAAGTTCAGGGACGTCTTCCTTTCTCTCTCGTAGCGGGGGCACCTCAAAAGGAATGACATTGAGACGGAAAAACAGGTCCTGGCGAAAGGTTCCCTGCTCGATCTCTTGCTCGAGATTCTTATTGGTAGCTGCGATCACGCGCACATCCACCTCAATAGCCTCATTGCTGCCGACTGGGTAGAATCGCTGTTCTTCCAGTACCCTCAGTACTTTGGCCTGAGTCTTGAGACTCATGTCCCCGACCTCGTCCAGAAACAGAGTTCCGTGGTCGGCCAGTAAAAATTTTCCTTTCCTATTCTCAGTGGAACCTGTATATGCTCCCTTGACACTCCCAAAGAGTTCGCTCTCAATGAGATCGTCGGGAATCGCAGCGCAGTTGACCTCAATAAAGGGACGTCTTTTACGAGAACTGTTGAGGTGAAGCAATCTGGCCACCAGCTCTTTCCCGGTCCCATTCTCTCCGTAGATCAGAATTCTTCCTTCAGTTGGCGCGGCATACTCAACCTGTTGGCGCAGGGCCTTCATGGGGACAGAACTTCCGATCATCATTGTTTCCCGACGAATAAAATCCTGCAGGGTGCTGTATTCTTCCTCCAAACGTTGTTGCTTGAAGGCGTGCTCTAGAACAGGCATGATTTGTTTTAGAGAAAGGGGTTTCTCAATGAAGTCGAAAGCTCCCAGTTTAGTGGCCTGTACGGCGGTTTCAATCGTCCCGTGCCCTGAAATCATGATCACGTATTGGCTGGGATGTCTCGTTCTGATTTCCTTGAGCACCTCGATTCCGTCTTTGTCCGGCAGCCAGATGTCGAGCAAAATCACATCGTATTTCTTTTTATTGAGTTGCTCCAGGCAGGATTCTCCGGAGGGAACAACGTCGACCTGGTAGCCCTCGTCCCGCAGAATTCCCTGGAGGGAGATCCGCAGGTTTTTTTCATCGTCAACAATGAGAAGCTTCCCTTTGCGCATCATCGATTTAAGGGCTGATCTGTCAGTTCACGGGGAGTTCCATAATCAGGCGTGTGCCACTGGGCTGATTCGGTTCCGCCCGAACAAACCCATTGTGCTCGGAAACAATTTGACGAACAATCACTAATCCTAAGCCCGTGCCTTTCTTCTTGGTGGAGAAGTAAGGCATAAAAAGCTGCTCGTAATCCTCCGGCGAGATGCCGATTCCATTGTCCTGGAATTCAATGGTGACTGAGTCACGTCCGTCGTTAAAATGGGTTTGGATCAAGATGCACCGATTTTCTGGAGACTCCGCCAGTGCATCTAAAGAGTTGTCAATTAAATTAATGAAAGCACGCTGCATCTGATCAGGATCAATGCTGATTTCCGTAATTCTGGGATCGAAGGCCTTTCTGATCTGTACCTTTTCCAGGCCCCCATCGTAAAGCGCCAGTGTCTGTTCAATGAGTTTATGTAGTTCGACGTCGGTCCGCTTGCAGATGGGCAGCCGCGCGAATCGTGAAAACTCCTCGACCAGCGCCTTCAATATTTCGGCTTCTGCCACGATGATTCGCGTGGCATCTCCTAAAACCTTCCCAAACTGGCGGATCTCGCTGGAGGAAGGGTTGGCTGCAGCAACCTTTTCGAAGCGCTTTTCCACTCGCTCTGCCGAAAGTTGAATGGGAGTCAGGGGATTCTTAATCTCATGAGCCAAGCGCCGTGCCACCTCCTGCCAGGCGGCGAACTTCTCTGCCTGGATCAACTCCGTCAAATCATCCAGCACAATGAGATATTCACCCTCGTCCTGAAAAGGAACCGGATTGGAGGTGATTGTAGTTGCTACGTGCAGCTGCCGCTCGCCCCGCTTGAAGGTCACCTCCTTGCGATAGGTGCCATAGAGAATGGCGCGCTTCTTCATGGTCCGGAGTTCTTCATAGAGGTCAGGATCGGCCACCTCTTGCAGGGGCCGGTTTAAGATATCCTCGCGATTCACCTGCAACATTTTGAGTGCTGCCTCGTTGAACGTCCGAATGATATCTGACTCGTCAATGCTGATGACGCCGGTGGCAATATTCTGGAGGATAGTTTCAATGTAGCGGCGACGTTCATTCAGGCGTACGTTCGTTGCTCTCAGTTCTGCGTTTGCCTTTTCCAGTTCCTGCCGGCTCTGTTTGATTTCTTCAGCCATTCGATTAAAGGAATCGACCAGAATTCCGAGCTCATCCACCGCAGTAACATCCACGCGGTGATCAAGATTGCCTTCTGCCAATTCACGAGAACCTTCCGCCAAAGCCTCCAAAGGAACGGTAATCTTTTTGGCGATATAAGTTCCCAGCCAGACGAACCCAAACACCACGGCCAGGGTGGTCAAACCCAATATGGAAAAATAATTGAGCTGAAGCTGACTGACGCCTCCCTTGATTGCCTCGTATAGATTGGAGGCCTCATCAACCTGGATTGCATGAAAGGCTACGCTCTGTGGGATCATAAAATGAACAAATAGTGCGCCTTCGACGGTCTCTGAGGCACCTTGCACTGGAACGCCCACCATTCCCCAATCCTCATCGATCCGGCGTTCCAGACGGTAATACTCCCCTCCTCCCAAGACCTGTTGAATGCTGGATTCAAGGGGCTGACCTGGAGGCCACTCCCCCCCTGCGAAAACCCTCGCGTTTTGACGATTGAAGAGGATGACCCCATCAAAACCATATTCTCGACGCAAATTCTCAAACTGGTTTGTGGGTTCCGACCTTGATATAGCCACTTCTTGAGCCAGAAACCGGGTGGTGGCAAGGCGGAAAAGCCGGGTCTGTTCGTAGTAACTGCGGGCAATCGATTGAGAAGACTGCAAAAGTTGTTCAGCCGGGGAGCTGAACCATTGCCGTAGATTTTGGTTGATCAGCCCGAAAGCGAGAAATGCCATGATTAGAGCGGGAAACAAAGAAAAGGCACTCAACGTGATTACGAGCTTGGTCTTAATGCGGCTGCCGGGACGATTTGCCTGATATTCGAAAAAGAGCTTGATCAGGTTACGGGACAGAATGAAAGAGAGGACCAGGACAATGACAAAATTGAGAGCCCAGGCCACTGCCCACAAGTTGATGTTCCACACGAAGCGCGGGTTTCCCACCGAAGAGGGATTGAGAAAGACGACACTGGCCAGAAAGGTGAGAATAACACTGATGAGAACTGCAGAGATCCAATAGATTTTTCGTAAAAGTTCTTCTCGCTTCATTCGTTCTCAGCTGACCGGCCGACTGCAGACCATCTGGGGCTAGTGTCCCCTCCCAAGCCCCATCAGCAAATGCCTGGGTATGCATGGGACGGGACATTAGGGACCATGACTCATTGCCAGTCTAGGTCTGGTCGTGTATTTTAGCATTTTTCCTCTTATTATTAATCAGTGGGCAGCCGTCAGCGTGAACCAAATAGCATGCTTCGAATTGGAGTTGATACAGGGGGTACTTTTACCGACTTCGTGATCCTGGAGGGCAGCGACATCACTGTCTTGAAACTTCCCTCCACTCCAGAGCATCCGGAGAAAGCGGTGCTGGAGGGGCTGGCTCAAATCGTCGAAAATCGAGAGGGCTATCTGATCCAGCATGGCTCGACTATTGCCACCAATACTCTCTTGGAAAGAAAAGGCGCTAAAACCCTGTTGATCACCAATGACGGATTTGAAGACCTGCTGGAAATTGGCCGCCAGAATCGTCCTCGACTCTATCAACTCTCTTCTTCCCGCCCCAGACCACTCGTTGCGGCAAACTTTCGTCTTGGCATTCGGGAGCGCCGACTGCCAGATGGTCAATCACTGATTGCTCTGGAGAAGAAGAGTTTGGTTTGGCTTCGCAAAAAAGTACAACAACTTGCTCCCGAGGCTATTGCAGTCGTGCTCTTGTACAGCTATCGCGATCCTGAGAGCGAGAGGCGAATTGCAGAGGCTCTGCAGTCTGCCCAAATTCCCGTCTCCCTGTCCCATCAGATTCTCCCCGAGTTCCGAGAGTATGAAAGGACTTCTGCAACTGTCATGAACGCGTACCTGACACCAACGATGTCGAATTATCTTTCCGCATTGAGCAGCGAGGTTCTGGTAAAGAAGGGGAAACTGACCATCATGCAGTCCAATGGAGGATCAATCCCTGCTTCCTCCGAGGATGTGCAGCCTCTTCGCACTCTTCTCTCGGGACCTGCCGGCGGTGTGGTTGGAGCCTTTGAACTGCTGAGGGAGGCAGGTTATGACAAGATCATCACCTTTGATATGGGCGGAACTTCCACCGATGTGTGTCTGTGTGAAAAACAAATCTCAACGACCCGGGAGGCTGCCATCGACTTTCAGCCGATCCCGGTCCAGATGATTGGAATCCACACGGTCGGGGCCGGAGGTGGTTCCTTTGCCAGGATTGATTCCGGTGGTCTGCTGCGTGTCGGTCCCCAAAGTGCCGGTGCAGATCCCGGGCCCGTGTGTTATGGCAAAGGGCGGGAGCTGACGGTTACCGATGCCAATCTCTTTTTGGGGCGAATGGAACCTGATCACTTTCTGGGTGGAAAGATGAGGCTTCATCCTGAGAAAGTCGGGCCGGCGCTGGAAGAGTTAGGAGCGAGGTTGGGCCAGTCCACCCATAGAACCTGGGACGCCGCTGAGATTGCTGAAGGGATTTTGGAAATCGTCAATACCCAGATGGAGGTCGCGATCCAGTTGATTTCCCTGCAAAAGGGATACGACACGCGAGATTTCACTCTGGTGAGCTTTGGAGGAGCAGGAGGCCTGCATGCCTGTGAGTTGGCGCGGGCTCTGCTCATGCCCCGAGTTGTGGTGCCGCCTCATCCGGGGATGCTCTCAGCCTTGGGAATCCTCCGCGCTAATGTGGTGCACGACACCTCTCTGACGGTACTGATCCGCTCACCGGGTGCAAACGTTTTACGCCACCTGTCCGAAGGGTTCCAATCTCTGGAGAAGCCGATCCGCCAACAATTGAGAGATGAAGGCTTTGCCAGTGAAAACCTTGAATTGGAAAGGACCTTGGATGTCCGTTATGTGGGACAGTCCTATGAGCTGAACCTCCCTTTTGGTAATGATTTTGGAGCGAGCTTTCACCGTCTTCATCAGCAGTTCTATGGCTATTCAAGTCCTGGCCTTCCGATGGAAATCGTCAACATCCGAGTCCGTGGGTCCGGGAAATATCCCAAAGTGCCCATTGCCAGATTTCCACTGGAATCAGAGGAGCCTCCTCAAGGTTCCATGATTCAAGAAAAAAAAGTTTTCTTTGATGGCCGCTTGCTTCCCACCGCCTTTTATCTTCGCGAAAGGCTTCGTCCCGGCAATCGCCTCCAAGGGCCGGCCATCATTCTGGAGTACAGCTCCACCACGGTCGTTCCAGACGACTTCGCAGTCAAAATCGACCCATGGCGAAATTTGGTGTTGGAACCGCTGACAACAGACCATAGACCATAGACCATAGACCATAGACTACAGACCATAGACTACAGACCGAGATAATAAGCCAAGGACTGCGTAGACATTAGTTGTAGCTAAAATCAGGACTACTCTGAGGTGGGTAAACTTCTCAACGTTCGATCCTGGAGAAGTGTAGGAACACACTAATTGTCCCGGTCTGTGGTCTGTGGTCTGTGGTCTGTAGTCCGCTCCCCCCTCCTGAGCAGAATTTCATAAAGGAGCACTCCCGCAGCCACCGAGAGATTCAAAGAGGAGACTTTTCCTTTCATGGGCAGAGAGAGCAGAAAATCACAGTGCTTTCGAACCAGTTTTCGTACTCCTTGATGTTCTCCTCCCACCACCACGACGATCGGTAAGCTCACATCGATCTGGCTCACAGAAGCTTCTCCCTGCATATCCAGACCAACCACCCAAAATCCTCGCTTCTTCAATGTTTGCAAAGTTTGTACTACATTACCGATGCGCGAGATCCTCAAATGTAGTGCTGCCCCGGCGCTGGATTTGAAGACGGCCGGTGTGATGGCGCAGCTACGGCGGGTGGGAAGGAACACGCCCCCAACTCCAACTGCTTCAGCGGTACGCAGAAGAGCACCTAAATTGCCAGGATCCTCCACGCCATCTACCAGTAAAAGCAAGGCCGGCTCGGTTTCAAGGATGTTTTCTAGATCTGTGTAAGGAATGGCCGGGATTTCGGCCACGATTTCCTGATGATGATCGGTGGATGCCTTTTTGGCGATCACTTCTGAGGATTCGAAGTGAACAGGGACGCCCTGACTGCGCGCCATTTGAATGATCTTTTGCAGTCGCGGATTGGATTTTCCTCGCCTGGTCCAGATACGCTCCGGTGGGCTGGCCTCCGATTGGAAAGCCTCAATCACCGGGTTGATTCCGTAGATAATCATGGAGATGATCGAGAACCGCCTGCACCCGGTCCTTGACGGGCGTTATTCGGGCCGGCAGGTTCAAGTGTTGGCCTTTTTCAAAAATGGGAATGAGTTTATTCAGTTCAGGTCCTGAGCTTCGAGCGGTCAGTGCCACCCGAATAGGGTGAAAGAGATTCTTTCCCTTCTGGCCTGTCCTCTCTTTCACCTCAGACACCACACCCTGGTAGGTTTCCAAATCCAGGATCTGGTGCCCTTGAACTCGATCGTGGAACTCGCGGATGACCTCCACGGCACCTTTCTTCGAGAGTGCCTCTTGCACGGCAGGATCGGACAGATCTTTTTCTGGATCAAAACGGAAGATAAGATCGGTCTCTTGGACCACATCCTTCACCGTGTCTAAATATTTGAAAACCGCCTGGATGACATCCTCCAACCACTCTTTGATCTCAGGAGAGGGCTCAAGGGGGATCCAGCCGCAATCTTGCAAATAGGGGATGGCCAGTTCCGTCAGGAGCGGTGGGCTCACCTTTTTCAAGTGGCTGCGATTGACCCAGTTTAATTTGTCCCAGTCGAAGGTTGCCGGGCTTCGGTTGACTCGAGAGAGATCAAATTCGGCAGTGAGCTGCTCATGAGTTAAGATCTCGTGCCCCTCTTGACGAGGGGCCCACCCCAGAAGTGCCAGATAATTGAGAAGCGCGCCGGGAAGAAAGCCGTGTTGGCGAAACTCATCAATAGAGGTTGCTCCATGGCGTTTGCTCAATTTAGTCCCGTCCTTTCCCAGGATGGTGGAAAGATGGGCGAAATGAGGCAGCTGGAACCCGAGTGCTTCATAGAGTAAGACTTGTCGGTAGGTGTTGGAAATATGACCTTCCCCCCGGATCACATGAGTGATCTTCATCAAAACATCATCCAGGACACAGGCGAAATTGTATGGAGCAGTTCCATTAGATCTCAGGATCACGAAGTCCCCGATCTCGCTGCCCTCCATCTCGAGGGAACCAAACACGATATCTTGAAAGGCCACGATCCCCTGGCGGCTCCTCATGCGCACCACCGCTGTTGCGCCGTCCTTGACCCGCTGACTCGCTTTCTGGGGAGGGATGTCCCGACACTTGCCGGAGTAGCGAGGAGGCTGGCCTGTAGCCAGCTGAACTTGTCTCTCTTGCTCAATTGCTTCAACAGAACAAAAGCAGTGGTAGGCTTTCTCCTCGTTCACAAGCTGCTTGCTGTGTGCTTGGTAAAGGTTCAAGCGATTAGTCTGTCGGTAAGGACCGTACTCACCTCCCACGTCCACCCCCTCGTCCCAGTCCAAGCAGCACCACCTCAAGTCGTCCATCAATTCCTCTTCAAAGCGACTGTGGGAGCGGGTAAGATCGGTATCTTCAATCCGCAGGACAAAAGTGCCTTGGTTCTGACGGGCGAAAAGCCAGTTATACAGCGCCGTGCGCAGATTTCCTACGTGAAGATGGCCGGTTGGACTCGGAGCAAATCGGACGCGAACCGTCATGGGCTTCAGTATACATTGATCCAAGAAAAGCGCTTTAAAGGGGAGGCACTAGTTACCGTCTGACGCGAAAATCACCTTAATTGAGCTTGATCTTGTTCTGGTCGCACATTAGTATTGGCTCCATCGTCTATAGCATCTCGATCATTGAATAGAGTCATCCTGAGCAAGTAAAGTGGCTGAAGATAGCTTTTTCGATGAGTCGGGTATAGACTCTCAATTAAGGTTAGTTATGGTTGTAGGATCTAAGCGCTTTCCTTTTTTCCTCTGGGCTCTGGTTCTTCTCTGTTTGGCTACTCCATCTGCGGCTGCTTCCTCCTCTGGGCACTTCAGCGGTCTGATCCAGGACCAGTCGGGAAGACCACTGCCAAATATCCTGATTGTGCTTCTCCGGACGCCTTCAGCGCAGGCCTTACCCATTCTGGGACGCAGCGATGGGGGCGGTGAGATTCGTTTTAACAACATCGTACCTGGGAACTACCAGGTTCTGGTCAAAAGCGCAAAATATCTGAACCTGAGGAAGAACGTCATCGAGGTCGTGCCGGGTAAGACCACAGTAGTAAGCCTGGTTCTTCAACAGTTGTTTGGGCTGGGTTTCTTCCAGGAGGAGAACCTCAGTGTAAAAACACTCCTTCGCAACGCCGGCTATGAACGATTAATTTTCCGCAACCTTCCCCAAACGGGGAGCGAAGGTTCTCTTCAGCGGACTTCGGGATCTTTCCCGGGAGAAGCGGTCTTGAAAGTTTATGGCGGTGCGGGTTTAAGAGGGGATTCTCCGGTCTTTCCCGGTGATGCGGCAGGGGGGACAACCAGCAACTTCGCCATTTCGCAATCGATTGGGGGCGACAGGAAGTATGTCTTTGCTGGACAGCTGAATTCGGGAGAAGACGCGTTGTGGCGCCTGAAAAACGCTGTCGAGTATTCACAGAGCGATTCGCACACTTTTGGAATGTTCTTTGGCTACGGGCGGGTGAGTTTCGAGCAACCTCGCCTGGCCCTTCTCGATCACCCCGAAACGCTGGGTGAAAACCTGGATTACACACGAGCTTTGGCAACCACCAAGATTCTGAGTCTGAGGGTCCAGGAAGAATGGAATCTGGGCGAGGCTCTCTCCCTGATTTGGGGTTTGGAACTGAATAGGGTGGATTCGAACCACCGCCAGACCTTTCTGAGTCCTCATGTGGAAGTCTCCTATTCCCCCACCGCAAAGTCGAAAGTTCGAGTCCTGATGGCCTCCAAACGCCCGACCTACACCGGGAGTTTAGTTCTACCGAACGGGGATGTGATGAACTTGCGGGAGGCAGTTTCTTTCTCGCGGCTGGATGATCGAGTCAGTTTTGGGGTCCCACGCCATTACCGAGGCAGCATCACACAACAGGTGATGGAAAATACTGAGATCGAGTTTGCAGCTTATGATAATCAACTATTCGGTGGAACAACGGCGTTTCTGGCTGTCTTCAAGTCTCAACCGGAGCGGCAAATTTTCCAGCTGGAGGATGAAGAGGCGGCTAATCGGGGATACCGAGTCGTGGTTCGTCGACGTTTGGGTAACACCGTGACGACGTCTGTTTCCTACATTCGGGGAAAGGCAGCTGGGCTCAGTCGGAATAGTGTGACTCTGGTTCTAGCTGACACTACTTTGCAGCCACTGATTGAACGCCAAGGCTACTATTCCCTTTCCACTGAGCTGGAAGCTTTCATCCCGTCTTCTGGGACCCGCCTGAATGCCTTGGTGAAGTTCCTCTCAAATGGCAATCCTCTTACGACTCTGGATGCCTTCGCTGACACCTACGAGACAGGCAACGAAGGAATCAATCTTTTCGTCCGTCAGATGGTTCCAGTCCCGGCAGGCTGGTTGACCTTTCTGGGACTGGATTTCATGGCAGCCTATGAAATCGAAGCTCTTGTAGACATCCGCAACCTCACCAATGAAGACCTGGGTACGGTCCACACAGACATGGGAGATCTTTCTCTGGTACGAAATCCCAGGACTGTCCGAGGTGGGATCTCCGTGAGATTCTAGAGACTCGCACCGATCAGTTTCCTCTTTCACTGCCCTGTTAGCGTGGATCCTGGTTCAATTTCCTGAATCACAATCCAAAAAATTGAACCAGGGTGACTGGGTTCCTGGATTGGATGGCCCGGCCCGGCCTGCTATGTGATGTGGATGCAGCAGTAACGAGCGCTCTCTCTTGAAAGTGGGGCATTGGCACTGAAGTTGCTCCAGAGCCTTGAGATATTCTATGCTTAGTACTCCCTTTCATAAATACGGTAACGTTGGCGGATGGGGCTTGCGAGGCGAGATCAAGGAGCAAGGAGGAGGCGATGCAGGGACATCGACGACGACGAGAGACAAAGAGATCGCCCGCAACCTCCATCCGCCCGAAGGGTTGGGGTGGGACGGGCCCATCTCTTTGTTGCTCCTCCTGGCCGATGTCTCGACATCGACTCGTCGTCACCCCTCGACCTGGGCTCCGTCGCGCTCCCAACAAACGTCACCATATTTATGAAAGTGAGTACTTAAACATCTCAGTTGGGTGATTTGATGGGTTTTTTCAGGCACTTCAAAGTGGTTTTGGTCCTGGTGCTATCGGGCCTTTCCATGTACATCGGACTTTTGAATCTGCTGGACCGGAGGGTTTGGAAGAGACCGTCCGATGGCGTGAACTGGACCCAGACCCAGCGAGGAGTGGAGGTGGAGGCAGTGAATTCTCCCCAGCCAACTGCGGGGAGTGATCTGGCCGAAGGTGATCGCCTGGTCAGCATCAATGGAATAGGTATCCAGGGCCTGGATGAATACACCGAAATCATAGAGCTGCTGATGGGAACCTCTCCCCCGGCTACCCAAGTGACCTACCTGGTAGAAAAGGCGGAATCGGGTGACCAGGTTTCATACCCTGTCGAGATTCAATTGAGCTTGGGCACCGATTTCACTGACCTCTTACTTGGGGTATTGGCCTTGGCCTACCTGGGCATTGGAATATTGATTTTCTTGCCCAACTGGAAAGCTCAAGGTGCTTTTCATTTTTACCTCATTTGTCTGGTTGCCTTTGTGCTTTATGCTTATCGCTATTCGGGACGTGCTGACGCCTTTGACGTTTTCATTTACTGGTGTTCTGCCACGGCCTTTTTACTTCTGCCACCGCTTTTCCTCCACTTTTGCTGCAATTTCCCCCAACCTGTTTCGTTCCTTCGAAACTCACCGTCCTTGAGCGTGCTCTTCTATCTACCAGCCCTCTGTCTGGTGGGAGTTCATGGACTTTGGTTTTCTGGCAGCTTGCAGCAGCTTGGGTTGCCCCGCGTTGAACGGCTGGCATATTTTTTCGACCGGGTTCACTTAGCCCATTTTGTCACCCTTTTTTTACTGGGAAGCGTGGTCCTTGTTTATTCCAGTCGTGAGGGAGCTTCTTTGGTTCACCGGCTGCAAATGAAGTGGGTCACCTGGGGCACCTTGATCGGCATCCTTCCCTTTGTCTGTTTTTACGCTCTGCCCTTTTTCATGGGGCTGCCGATTTCTCCTTACATGGAAGTCTCCCTGCTGGGGTTGGCGCTGGTTCCCTTGAGCTTCGGCTACGCCATCACCAAACACCGGCTCACGGACGTCAAACTGATTTTCAGACAGGGGGCGGCTTACGTTCTGGCTAGTTCAGCGCTCTTAGGCCTTTATGTGGGTATTGTCCTTTTAATTGGTCGAGCCATCCAGGACTTTTCCCCGGAATCGGGCTTTGTGCTTTTTGCGCTGGCGGCTCTCTTGGTGGCCTTTCTGTTCGCCCCTTTGAAAAACAAGATTCAAACCCAGATCGACCGCTACTTCTACCAAGAGGAGTATGATTACCGGCGGTCGTTAGCGGATTTCGGTAAGACACTGAGCTCAGAAATGAGACTTTCGCCACTCACAGAGAAGATTTCAGACCGGATTCGAAGGACTCTGAACGTAACCCCGGTGGCTTTTTTTCTCCGAGATGATTTTCAGGCAGACCTGTACCGGCTTTATCACGGCCAGGATCTGCCACTGAATGGGGAGGGACTGAAGGCACTGGTTGTCCCGGAGGAGGTTTTTTCCGATTTTGATCGAGAGTTAAATCCGCTCTTTCTGTTAATGCCCAGTGAGTATGTTGACCGGATCAGAAAGGAGCTGGCCCGATTCCACTTGCATTATGTTCAGCCGCTGCGGGTTCATAATCGGGCCATTGGATTTTGGGCGATGGGGAAACGGTTGAATGCTGAATTTCTCAGCAGTGAAGATCTTGATTTGATGGATACTCTATCCGGTTATGCTGCAATTGCCATCGATAATGCTCTACTCTATCGCTCACTTGAGGGCAAGACCACTGAATTAGCTCAACTGAAGGCTTACAGCGAAAACATTGTCAGAAGCATAACAGTGGGTGTTCTAGCGGTGAGTCCTGAAGGAGTAATAACAGTTTGGAATAATGCCATGCAGGAGATCTGTGGTCTGGAGCGAGCGAAGGTCTTGGGCAGAGATATTTCCGAAATCCTTCCAGCAGATCTCATCCGAACCATGGGGAAGGTTGTCGAAGGTCCACGATGGGAGACGGCCCAAACCAGCCGACTTTATAAGACCAACATCCAAATGCCAGAAGGCCCAAGCCGATTAGTGAACATTACACTCGCACCATTTTTCTCGCAGGATGACATCTTGACAGGTACATTACTTGTCTTTGACGATATCACCGAGAAGGTTCAACTTGAGAAGCAACTGCTCCAGGCGGAAAAACTGAGCTCGATCGGCTTACTGGCAGCAGGCATAGCACATGAGATCAATACTCCGCTGACCGGTGTTTGCAGTTACACGCAGATGCTTCTGAAGGAAACTCCCCCTGAGGACCTTCGCCATGAAGTTTTGAAGAAGATCGAAAAACAGAGCTTTCGAGCTTCCAGTATTGTGGACAATTTGCTGAATCTTGCGCGGGTGAGAGATTCCGATTTTCAAACAGTGAAAATCAATGGTTTAATGTTGGAAACCCTTTCGCTGCTGGATCACCAGTTTCGAAAGACCAATATAGATGTCAAGCTGGATCTGGATCCAATGCTTCCTGCCACCGTGGCCAACGGAGGAAAGCTTCAGCAGGTATTCATGAACCTCTTCCTCAATGCTAAAGACGCGATGCCTGAAGGCGGCCAGCTTACGGTGAGGACTCACTGTGAGGATTCTCAGCTGGTGATTAGAATTGAGGATTCCGGTAGCGGGATTTCCGATCAAAACATCAAACGAATTTACGATCCTTTTTTCACGACCAAGGAAGCGGGTAGAGGTACAGGCCTCGGTCTCTCCATCTGCTATGGCATCATCCAAGAGCATTCTGGACGAATCAGCGTGGAGAGCAAGGCAGGCCTGGGTTCCACCTTTAAACTCCATCTCCCGCTGAAGCGTATCCACTGAGTTGGCCCAGCCTATGTCAAGTCGATCTTCTATTCTGGTTATTGATGACGAAGAGATTATGCGCGAAGTCATCACCACGCTCCTTGAGGAAGAGGGCTATCGTGTGTCTTGGGCCGCAACCGGTGAAGAAGGCGTCGAAAAGGTCAAGGAGGAACCTCCCGATCTCGTTCTCCTAGATCTAATGCTTCCCGCAATGGATGGATTGGCGGCTCTGAAGGAAATAGGTCAGATCGATTCCGATACAGTGGTTGTCATGATCTCTGCTTACGGCTCGGTAGGAAATGCGGTGAAGGCCACCAAGGCCGGCGCTTTTGATTTCATCACCAAGCCGTTTAAGAACGAGGAGCTACTGTTGGTCGTCAAGAACGGTCTGAAGAAGCGCAGTTTGGAAGTCGAAAACCGCCAGCTCAAAAGGACTCTCAAAGAGCGCGACACCTTCAAGAATATCGTTGGCAAAAGTGAGGAGATTCAACAGGTTTTCGACTTGATTACTCAAGTGGCACCACGTCGAAGCACTGTTCTGGTGGTGGGAGAGAGTGGCACAGGCAAGGAGTTGGTGGCTAAAGCCATCCACCACTGCAGTTCTCGCTCGAAAGGCGCATTTGTAACGGTCAACAGCGGGTCGATCCCCATCGACTTGTTGGAAAGTGAGCTGTTCGGCCACGTGAAAGGGGCCTTTACTGGGGCCACTTTCAGTAAACAGGGTTTGTTTGAAATTGCTGATGGTGGAAGCATCTTTCTTGATGAAGTGGGAACCTTA
>JAPUKI010000161.1 GCA_027295745.1 Acidobacteriota bacterium | reverse complement strand
CCGGGGTCACCCAGATCCTCTTTCACCGCTTGGATCTGCCTGAACAAAAGCGAGAAAAAAGCTTCCAGGGATACGACTCGCAGCTGCTGGAAATCCAGCGACACGACCACCAGAGCGGAGGGATCGCGGAGATGCTGCAGTTGCACCTGAGGCCAAGTGAGGTAGTGGAGAAGAGAGGACTTGCCGATCCTTCGGTCACCCACCACAGAGACCCTCTGCGGACGCTCAGTCCCCATGCGGGACAGGATTCGCGAGACCTCGCGGCGGCGACCAAAGAACTGATCCGGATCCTGAATCATTACCCGGTTGAGATAGGGATTCAAACCGGCACCATTTTAACCAGGTGCCCGGAAATTGTCGATTGGAGAGTGCCCCTTGACAATCTTTCTCTCGATCCCTATGGTATGTGTCCTACGTTTTACTAACTCGTCATGGTTGGAAGAACGGGAAGATCGGTGAAAGTCCGACGCTGCCCTCGCAACTGTGAGCAGGAAAGAGATCCACAAGGATGCCACTGTCCGCCAGAGGCGGATGGGAAGGCGTGAGATTTCCCTGCCAGCCAGGAGACCGATCCAATCGTGACCTCTTAATGCTTCCGATGGGGAAGTCAGGAGGTACCATGCATCGCATCCTTTCCAACTTTTCAATCCTCTTCTTTTCTAGTCACTCCAGTCGGGATCCAAGCCAAATTTGATTTGATCCGGACCCCACAACTCTGATTCACCGGACCCTTTCTAGAGCCTTTCCTGAAAGAGATCCGCAACTGCAAGAAGGCAAAGGAGTAAGAAAATGAAGATCCGACTGACACATCGATTTCTCGCCATAACATTCCTATTGATGGCAACGGGGGTGACCAGGGCACAGTCTCTGGATCCTGAATCACAGGAATCGCAGGAAGCTTCCACTGCTGTCCCAGAAGAAAGCTCTGGGCAAACGCTTTCTCAGATTCATCATGAAGTCACGGTGACAGCGACACGAGCCCCAACAGAGCTCCGCCAGATCGGCCAGTCGCTGACCCTCATCACTGCTGAAGATATTGAAGCTCAAGGCGCCCGAGACGTTCTTCAGATTCTGGAGACCGTCCCTGGATTCAACGTCGCTCGTTCAGGATCTTTCGGAGGACAAAGCTCGGTCTTTGTGCGAGGAGGAGAGAGCGATTTCAATCTGGTTTTGATTGACGGTGTACAGGTGAACCAACCGGGAGGATTCTTCGATTTTGCCGACCTGACCACCACCAATGTTGAGCGAATCGAAATCGTTCGAGGTCCTTCCTCTGTTCTCTATGGAGCAGATGCGATGACTTCAACCATCCACATCATCACCCGCAAAGGAGAGGGACAGCCCTCGGGAAACCTCAGGTTCGAAGGCGGAACCTTCAACACCTACCTTGTTCGGGGAGCCATCCAGGGGAAAGCTGAGAAACTCCATAACACGCTGGGCGGTCATTACTCCCAATCGGATGGTCTGTATGAGCTCAACAATCAATACGACAAGCTCGAACTCTCAGCCAACACAGCCTTTGACCTGAACTCTTCCTCATCCATCTCGGGCAATGTTCGCTATCTGGACAGTCAATATCATTTTCCAACCGATGGCACGGGGGCCGTCGTTGACCCCAACGATTTTCGGAAAACCAAAGAAACCCTTTATTCAGCCTCCTACGAAAATCTGTTCACCAACCGCTACAGCACCAAGGTTCATTATGGCTATCACAGAAGAGTCTCTCGGAGCTTTACGGTCGAAGACTCCATGGTGGATTTATCTGACTCCGTATTTGAAACCATTGAGAACAGAAATTATCTCGACTGGCAGAACAACCTTCAACTGGACCCTCGAAATATGATCACGGCTGGAGTTTCCTATGAGAGGGAAGAATCAAAAACGGGCAACCTGGATCGGCGCAGTGTGGGCCTCTACCTTCAGGAGCAGTTTTCCTGGGCCGACCGGTTTTTCCTGACCGTTGGTGGGCGTTATGACAACAATGACCGCTTTGAAAGTTTTGCCACCGGCAGTGTCTCGATGGCTTATCTGATCAATGACGAGGTCAAGCTTCGGGCAAGCTTGGGGAACGGCTTTCGAGCACCGAGTTTCTTCGATATAGTGGGGTTGCCCTCCGAGAACCCCTTCTTCAACATCAAGGGTAATGCAGACTTGAAGCCCGAGAAAAATGTTGCCACCGATTTCGGCCTGGACTATTTCTCCAGAAACAATAGAAGCGGTGTATCGGGAACGGTGTTTTTCAACCGGTTCAGCGATCTCATTGAATTCAGTTTCTCTGTACCCCCTGGAACCCCAAACTTCATCAATGTGGAAAAGGCCAGGAGCCAGGGAGTGGAATTGGAAGGTTTTATCGCGCCCACAGAAGAACTTCGTGGGGGTGCCTACTACACCTTGACTGACACCAAGGTGACTGACGCTGGAACTGATCCAGGCGGGAATTTCGTGGAAGGTGAGCAACTGCTCAGACGTCCCAGGCACGTTGGAGGAGTGTACGCACAGTTTCGAAAAATCCGATACAACCTTCGAATCGATTTCAAATACAAAGGCAAGCGGGATGACCGGCAGTTCTTTCCCGATTTTTCCGTCTCGCGAGTGGTCTTACCCGCCTACTGGAAAGTGGACTTTGGCGTGACCGTACCCATCGTCCAACTCTCGGACTCACCAAGCGACGTGGCAATGGTGTTTCGTGGTGAGAACATCTTCAACAAAAAGTACACGGAACTTGCCGGATTCGAATCACTGGGAAGAAGTCTGACGGCCGGTCTTGAAGTGACCTTCTAGCCCGCTATTAGGACAGAAGAGAAAAGATGAAAAGACAAAATCTCATCAGCGATGAAAGTAACAGGCGCCCCCTGGCTCTGGGTTTGACCCTGATGGGTGCGCTGCTCCGCCTGATCCCTCACATTCCAAACGTCAGCCCGGTGGGTGGATTTAGCCTCTTTGCGGGAGCTCGCCTGCGCGGCTGGCAAGCCTATAGCATTCCCTTGATCATTATAGTGGTGACCGATCCCATCATGGGACGACTCTTAGGCTATCCCTCCTATACCATCGTCACTCCCTTTGTCTGTGGCAGCTTTTTAGTCAATGTCTGGATCGGCTCCCATCTGCGGAGAACCCAAAATCCCTGGCACATCGGAGGAGCGGCTTTTCTCGGGAGTGTGCAGTTTTTCCTGATCAGCAATTTCGGACTGTGGGTGTCGGGAATCTCAGTCTTCCCGCTCACCCCTTCCGGACTCATGGCATGTTACATGGCAGGTATTCCCTACTTTGGCCGAAGTATGGCCAGCGATCTGGCTTACACTGGTCTACTGTTTGGTCTGCATGCCTGGTTGACCCGTACGGTTCTCCCCCAAGAGCGAGTGAGAGGGGCAACTCAGGTTTCGATCTCATGAAGAAGGTTTGGCTTTCCTGGAGCAGCGGCAAAGACAGCGCCTGGACTCTGCACCAGTTACGAGAGAAAGGGGAGTGGGAAGTTTGCGGTTTGTTCACGACACTCAACAAGACCTTCGATCGGGTGGCCATGCACGCTGTGCGCCGTGTCCTGTTGGAGGCGCAGGCCGGGGCCGCCGGTTTGCCTCTACAGGTCGTTCCACTCCCCTGGCCCTGCTCCAATGCCGAGTATGAGAGGATCATGGAGAGAATCTGGGCTGAGGCGGTAGAAACAGGAGTGGAAGCCATTGCCTTCGGAGATCTGTTCTTGGAAGACATACGGCAGTACCGCCTCAACCAGCTGAAGGACACTCGGTTAGAGGCAATCTTTCCCCTGTGGCATTTTCCCACTCGCCTTCTGGCCCAGCAGATGATCGACTCAGGTCTGCGGGCCAAACTGACATGCATCAATCCCAAACAACTCAGCGGCGCCTTCGCGGGCAGAGATTTTGATCCGCTGCTTCTGGAAGAACTGCCGCCTGATGTCGATCCCTGCGGTGAGAACGGAGAGTTTCACTCCTTTGTCTACGCAGGTCCCATGTTTCAGTACCCGCTCGAGATCTCAGTGGGAAAAATCACCGAGAGAGATGGCTTTGTGTTTGCAGATGTCACTGCGGCAGATTCATCCTCTTGTGGAGGCGATTCATGACTCGAATTGTATCGCTCATTGCCAGCGCAACCGAGATTGTGCACGCTTTGGAAATGGGAACTTTTCAGGTGGGTCGATCGCATGAATGTGATTTTCCTACCTCGGTGAGCTCTCTTCCCATCTGCACGGAGCCCACCTTCCCCACTTCGGGAAACAGCCGGGAAATCGACCGGAGAGTCAAAGACACCTTGCGCAAGGCCCTCTCCGTTTACGATGTTTTCGAGGAGGTGCTGGAGCAGTTAGGGCCAACCCACATCATTACTCAAACTCAATGCGAAGTTTGCGCCGTCAGCCTGAGGGATGTGGAACGGGCGGTTGGCAAACGCCTCTCCTGCCAACTCAAGATCGTCTCCCTACAGCCCGATGCACTGGATGACGTCTGGAATGACATGCGTCTGGTGGCTGATGCACTGGGCATCGAGAGGAAAGGTGAGGAACTGGTGGAAGACCTCAAGCAGCGCATGCATCGGATCTCGGGTCGGACTCAGGCTGCTTCAAAACGGCCCCGAGTGGCCTGTATTGAATGGCTGGAACCCCTGATGGCAGCCGGAAATTGGATGCCGGAACTGGTGGAAATGGCTGGAGGAAAGAATGTGATGGGAGAGAGCGGAAAGCATTCCTCCTGGATGAGCTGGCAGGAACTCCTGGAGAGTGATCCCGACATCCTGGTGGTCATGCCCTGCGGGTTCGATATGAAGCGAACCAGAGAAGAGATGTACTGGTTGACAGATCGGCCGCAGTGGAGTTCTTTGAAGGCAGTGAAGGACCACCGCGTTTATGTCACGGACGGCCATCAGTACTTCAATCGGCCCGGTCCGCGTTTAGTGGAGTCGCTCGAGATACTCACTGAAATCATCCATCCCCAGGCGTCTGATGGAGGATTCGAGGGCATCGCCTGGCACCAGCTGTGCTGAGGAAGAGCTCCAGGGCACGGTGCTCTTGAGCCCCAACGGGGCGACAGGATGAGCGACCGGCTACATCGTTTACGGTTCAGAACCGGTACATAGCTGACACTTCTTATCGCTTCCACTCAGGTACCCTCAGTCTCCGGAGCCCCAACGGGGCGACAGGATGACGAACCGGCTACATAGCTTACACATTAGACCGGTACATAGCTGACACTTCTTATCGCTTCCACTCAGGTACCCTCAGTCTCCGGAGCCCCAACGGGGCGACAGGAAATAGCCCAGGGCGCAGCCCTGGGAACACGGAAGGCGAAGATGAGAGCCCTGAAAGGGCGGCACTAACAAAATTTTTTCGCAGATGTGCAGATTCAAACGTTTAATTAAGTAGGAAGCACTGTCGCGAGGGTCTCCGAAAACATGTCTCAGTCTTTGTCCAGCCTGATCTTCCATTTGGTTTTCAGCACCAAACACCGACGCCGGCGTATCTCCCGCGAGCTTCAGCCACAGTTGCATAAATTCATTGCCGGCACTTTGCGCTCAAATCAGAGCAAACTTCTGGCCGCTGGAGGAATGCCCGATCACCTTCATCTTCTCGTATCTCTCGCTCGACAAATGTCTGTCTCGGTCGCCGTGCGAGAAATAAAATCGAATTCGTCCCGATGGATTCACGAGAGCTGTCCCAAGCTCAGACGCTTTGCCTGGCAAAATGGGTACTCGGCCTTTTCAGTGAGCTTCTCGCAGCTTGAGCCTGTAAAACAGTACATTGAGAACCAGGAGCAACATCATCGAAAAAGGACATTCAGAGAGGAACTCCTATTTCTCTTGAAGCGGCACCGGGTGGAGTATGACCAGCGTTACTTGTGGGATTGATCCCCCTCCGCGGGAGTGCCGCCCTTTCAGGGCTCCTCAGGACCAATCCCGCTAACCCAGGGCTGCGCCCTGGGCTATTTCATTCCGCCCCGTTGGGGCTCCGGAGGTCTCTCGTGGAAATCACACACCTCAGCAGGCAGTGACCTGGAGTTGTCGAAGGATGAGGTCTCTCGTGGAAATCACTTGTGGGATTGATCCCCCCCCCCGCGGGAGTGCCGCCCTTTCAGGGCTCCTCAGGACAATTGCCACGAACCCAGGGCTGCGCCCTGGGCTATTTCATGTCGCCCCGTTGGGGCTCCGGAGGTCTCTCGTGGAAATCACACTCCTCCAGAAGGCAGTGACCTGGAGTTGTCTGAGGATAAGGTCTCTCTTGGAAATCACACACCTCAGCAGGCAGTGACCTGGAGTTGTCGGAAAATGAGGTTTCTGGTGGGAATCACAAAGCTCAGAATTTCTCAGAGGGCGGCTTTCAAGGCTGGAATGAGTTCTTCGGCCAGTCGGAAGGTCTGTTCGGGCTCCTCTTCCTCACTCACCAGGTAGACAAAGTAGTCTGGCATCTCCAGTCCGGCCAGGGTGACGAGATCTTCATCTTCCTCCAGAAGGATGACCTTCAAACCGTCCAAAACTCTTTCAGGTTCATCTCCCTGAAGAGCCAGGTGTTGCAGACTCGACTTCTCTTCCAGGATCAGAGACATGCTCCGGCCTTCGCCCTCAAACACATAGTGAATGAGAGAAACTTCTCCAACCCGGCATAGTCTTATCGCCACCAGCTGATAGGACTCACCCATCTCATGGAGAGCTGCCTCCAGAGTGGTCTGAACAGAATCCAGTGGCATGACGGATTCCGCAGGAGTCTGGTGCCCGGAACAGTTCAAATGGTCACCCACGATCTGATCATAATGGGTGCCCGCCAGGAGGGTTCCATTGTCCTCGCCCAGCCAGGGGAAGAACAAGAAAGCTGCACCTAGACCGAGGGCCATGAGGAAGAACCCTGCCACCCGCAGGAGGACTGCCGGTAACGGGCCCTGGCTCGCTTCCAAACCATTGACGATCTTATCCTCGAGGTCAGGTGGAATGGGCTGGGACACCCAGCCTTTGCTCAAAACCCGGCGTGCTTCCAGTAGTGACTTTTCCTCCTGGCGGCAGGTCGAACAATCCTCCAGGTGCAACAGAATTTCCTGGTTGGTTTCAACAGTCAGCTCTCCTGCCAGAAAGTGATCCATTAACTTCTGAATACGCCCACATTCTCTTGATTCAAACACACGGACCTTTCTCATATCTTCTCCTTAGGCACTTTCTTCGGCACTTTGACTGCCCCTTGATTCCTGTAAGAATTTCTGACGAAAAAGGCTACGTGCCCGGTTCAAGCGCGACATGATCGTCCCCATCGGAAGTTTCAGCATCTGAGCAATCTCAGAATACCGAAACTCTTCCATGTCCGCTAAAATTAACACCATTTGGTAATGCTGCGGCAGGGATCGAAGGATTTTCAACACCTCTTGACGTTCAAGGTTTTGTTCAAAATCGGGTTCCACCGCCAATAGCCCTTCAGGAACCGTATCGATATCCACTGGTTTCCACCAACGTGCCAACCGTAATTGTTTGTTCCGAAGTCGAAACAAAATCCGGAACAGCCAGGCCTTACAGTCGGTACCGGGTGAGTAGCGATGGAAGGATTTCCAAGCTTCGTGGAAAGTCTCCTGTACCAGATCCTCGGCCAGATCAACTTGTTTAGTCATGTTCAAAGAGACTCGATAAAGAGATCCCATATGGGGTAACGCCTCCTCAAGAAACTGAGC
>JAPUKI010000160.1 GCA_027295745.1 Acidobacteriota bacterium | reverse complement strand
CTTTTAGCCAGCATCAATGAACCTCTCCCATTCCATGCCACCTTCAAACAGAGCGCGTCCCACCACAACCCCATCGACACCTATCACTTCGAGCCTTGAAACGTGTTCCGGGCAGCTAATCCCCCCAGCCGCAAAGAGTGTGACTGTACCTGGAAGTTGGGCTCGTAACTCTCTATAAAGTGCGTAGTTCGGTTGTCAGAGCGTACCGTCACTTTCAACGTCTGTACAGATCACCTGTACGATCTCCCAGCCGGCAATTCGATCCAGCGCCTCCCTGAGCTCAACGCCACTTGGCTCCACCCACCCCTGGCTGCGAAGACCCTTCCCTTTTAAATCAAGACTGATCATGAAGGGAGTGGGACCCCACCTCTCAACCCAACGGGTTACCCGTTGGGGATCGGTCAATGCGGCCGTTCCTAAAATCAGGTATTGCACACCAATGCCGAGCAACTCCGAGACATCCTCCTCTGTGCGCAAGCCTCCTCCCATCTGGATCGGAAGGTCCACCGCCTCAACCAGAAGACGGATGACCTGTCGATTTTGACCCGACCCCAAACGCGCTCCTTCCAGGTCGACCACGTGCAAACGAGCAAAACCAGCTGCCTGGAACTCTCGCGCCTGCTCGACAGGATCGTTTCGATAGGTCGTTTGTTGGCCAAAGTCACCTTGATAAAGACGGACACATTGTCCTGAGATCAGATCGATGGCCGGGATCACGATCACGGCTATTGAACCTCCAGAAAATTCTGAAGCACTTTGAGACCGACTTCTCCTGATCTTTCGGGATGAAACTGCACCCCGTAAAAGTTATCCTGCACCACCAGCGACCCAAACCAGTTTCCGTATTCGGTTTGGCCCAAGGTGACAGAATCCACTAAGGGAGCAAAATAGCTGTGAACAAAGTAGAAGAAACTCTCCTCGGAAATGTCTTGGAGGAGACTCGGAGGCGGTTGGGAGAAACCACCCACGCCTACGACCTGATTCCAACCTATGTGAGGAACTTTGACTTGAGAGCTGTTGAACCGACGGACCGCTCCCGGAAGAATACCCAGACACTGCGTATTGTCCTCCTCAGAAACCTCGAATAGGAGTTGAAGTCCCAGGCAAATCCCCAAGAAAGGAACTCGAAGGCGCTGCAGCACTTGCACAAGATCCTGGGCAGCCAAAGAATCCATGGCAGCTCTGGCCGATCCTACCCCCGGTAGAATAACCTTATCGGCCCGGATCACGACGGCCGGATCACCCGAGAAAACAAATTCCGCTTTCAGATACTTCAGGGCATTCCCTACGTTGTAGAGATTGCCAGCTTTGTAGTCGATAACGACGATCATTAGTCTCGTACTTCCCTGCCTCCGTGCGTGGGAGGCACCTCAGGTGCCGACTTGGCACGAACTCACAGCACTCCCTTGGTGGATGGAATCTGCCCTTTCGCCTCGCGGTCAATGTGAACGGCCATCCGTAGCGATCTCGCGAAGCCTTTGAACATTGCCTCAATACGATGGTGTTCATTCTCGCCCCGATTAAGAAACTTGAAATGCAGATTGCACTTTGCAGCGACGGCCAGGGATCTAAAAAAGTGAGGTATCAACTCAGTAGAAAGATCGCCGATGAGCTCCCTTTGGGGACGGTAGTTACAGCAAAAAGCAAAGCGCCCCCCCAAGTCCACAGCCACGGCAACCAAGACTTCATCCATGGGGAGCAGTACGAACCCATATCTCTCTATTCCCTTTTTCGTTCCAAGAGCCTTATCGATGGCCTGGCCTAACGTAATTCCCAGATCCTCCGTGAGATGATGATCATCCACTTGCACATCACCCTGAGCCTGTATCTTCAGATCGATGCGGGCATGAGCTGCCAACAGTTCGAGCATGTGCTCGAGAAACCCCAGACCGACTCGGCAGGTGCAGTTGCCTTGGCCGTCCAGATTCAAATCAATCTCAATTTTGGTTTCACGTGTCTCTCTTTTGACTGATGCAGTGCGTTGGCTCATAAATTTCCCTTCACAATTCTTTGCAATTCATCGAGAAACAAATCATTCTCTGATGAGGTCCCTATACTCACTCGAATACAATTGACCAGCCCGGTTAGCGAACTTCGGTCTCGCACAACTATCTGCTTCTCCAGAAGCCGGTCGCAAATCAGAGAGGCCTGGGGAGAACGAAAAAGTAAAAAGTTGGTCTGAGAAGAAAAGACCTGTTCGATTTGGGGTATTTCTCTCAGCTGGGCGGCCACTCTCTCACGCTCCCTTCGAATCTCCTGAACCCGGCGTAACTGGTTTTCAGACTCACCGAGCACCTGGCAGCCGTTCTCCATTGTTAGAGTACTCAAGTTATAGGGAGCCTTTACCTTCAAGAAATGAGCAATAACCTCTGGGGAAGCGACCGCATAGCCAAGGCGAATTCCCGCTCGTCCAAAGGCTTTTGACAGGGTTCTGAGAACAATCAGATTGGGAATCCCATCCAGATCAGCTACCAGCGAAGAGTGCTCTGCAAACTCGATGTAAGCCTCGTCGACCACCACGATCTTCTCCCATTTTCGCGAGAGCTGGAGAATCTCGTCGCGATCCAGCAAGTTCCCAGTGGGATTGTTGGGTGAGCACAAAAACAGAACCTTCGTGTGGGCGGGAACCACTTCCAGGAACCGCTCAGCACTGAAGTCGAATCTCTTGTCGAAGGGAAACTCAAAACAGGGAATGCCAAAGATGTTGGCTGTCACTCGGTACATCCCGTAGGTCGGCTCGGCAACGGCAACGCGGTCTTTTCCGGGTTGGCAAAACACCTTAAAAATCCAGTCCAGAACCTCATCGGAACCCGCTCCTGCCAGAACGTTGTCCATCCTCACCCCCAGGTATTGAGCAATGGCCGAGCGCAGCTTCCTCTGATAGGGGTCTGGATAGCGGTTCAATCCGATACCTTGCCACTCCTGAGTGTAGGGACTTTCGTTGGCATCGAGCAAAATACCTTCTTGAATTTTCTCCCGGGCAGAGTGATACGGCTCTAGTGACAAGATATTGGGTCTAATGAGTCCTGTAACGTCCATGTTTCAAGTTCCAGGTTTCAAGTGGTCTGTGGTCAGTTGTTTTTTGTCTTTTGTCAGCTGTCAGTTGTCAGCTGTCAGCGGTCCCCTATCTCCTAGCCTGGCGCGAACTGCACGCCGATGCCCCTCCAGTCCCTCCAATTCGGCCAAGACTTCCAAGGTGGGAGCGAGTTCCCGAAGCCCTTTTTGAGTTAATTCCTGGAAAGTAATCTTCTTGACAAAGGTATCCAGAGACACGCCCGAAAAGGCCTGTGCGAGACCCGAGGTGGGCAGCGTGTGATTGGTCCCGGAAGCGTAGTCCCCGGCAACTTCAGGGGACCAGGCGCCCAGAAAGACCGATCCGGCGCTTTGAACCTGCTTCATCCATCTCCTGGGGGCTTCCAGATGCAAAATCAAGTGCTCAGGAGCATACAGATTGGCGAAATCGAAGGCTGCATCCATGGACTGCGCCAGCAGAGCAAAACTTCCGCCCAGCGCCTTCGAGGCAAAGTCCCTGCGGGGTAGATCTTGGACCTGGTGCTCCACAAGCTGGATCACTTCCTTCAGAACCTCCCTTGAGGTCGATACCAAGATGGCCCGACTGTCGCTTCCGTGTTCAGCCTGAGAGATCAGGTCACTGGCGATCAGTTGAGGAGAGGCCGAATCATCGGCAATGACCAGAACTTCGGTTGGACCAGCCACCATGTCAATGGCAACCCCTTTGAGCACAGCCAGTAATTTAGCCGTCTGGACCCAGCGATTCCCGGGACCCACAATTTTATCCACTCTGGGGACCGTCTCGGTTCCCAGAGCCATGGCGGCAATGGCCTGCGCACCGCCTATCTTAAAAACCTGGCTGAGACCCGTGATTTGTGCGGCAAGCAGCACTTCAGGGGACACGGTTCCGTCCTGGCGAGGAGGTACACACAATTGGATCCCTCGACAACCGGCCAATCGAGCAGGAATTCCGAGCATGAGAACAGTGGAAGGGAGAACCGCATTCCCGCCAGGGACATAGAGTCCGACTGACTCAATGGCTCGTGCTTCTCGCCAACAACGGACTCCCGGCTCGACCTCTACCGGCTCTTCGGAAAACTGCTGGGCAGCGTGAAACTTCCGGATGTTTTGTGCCGCCCTTTCCAACGCCTTCACGGCCGGGCTCGAGACGCCCTCTTTGGCCTGAGAAAACTCCTGACTGGAGACTCGAAGTTCCGTCAGATCCACGCCGTCAAAGCGACGCGTACACTCCCGAATGGCTTCATCACCCAGTCGAGAGACATCATCGAAAATACTGCGGCAGGTTTTCATCACTGAAGGATCAGCAATGGGATTGCGCCAGCACAACTCTTTGAGAAACTCGTGGCTCAGCTCTGCCAGTCGATAGGATTTCAATCCGTCACCATCTTCTCTATGGGGACGACCAGAATGTCGGAAGCACCGGCTTTCCTCAGCTTTTCGATGACATCCCAGAAAAGCTCTTCTGGCACCGCGGAGTGAATGGCCAGCATGTCCCTTTCGGCCAAGGGCACAACAGTGGGACTTCTCATTCCAGGCAAGATACGCTTGATCTCTTCCAGAGCCCCTTTGGGCGCATTCATCATCACATATTTCGTCCTGCGGGCTCTGAGGTGTGCCTGAAAGCGCACCCGAAGCCGTTCGGTCAGCTCTTGGCGTGTGCGGTCTTGCAGAGATCGGGCATTGGCAATTAAAAAAGCTTCTGACTTGAGAACGATCTCAATCGGCCGCAGCTCGTTGATGCGCAAAGTGCTTCCTGTTGAAACCAAATCACAAATGCTGTCGGCCACACCAAGACTTGGGGTGATTTCTACCGAACCACTAATCTCAATAATGCGAGCCTTGACCTTCTTTCTCTCAAGAAAGCTTTCCAGTATTCGAGGATGAGAAGTGGCGATTCTCTTATTCTTCAGGTCGTAGACACTTTGAAAAGAGCTGTTTTTGGGCACAGCAATCGACAGAGTGCAGGTCCCAAAACCGAGAGCATCCAGTTGGACCACCTGGGCAGCCTTTTCCTGGACAACATTCAGTCCCACGATGCCAAGGTCAGTGATCCCATCCTGAACGTACTCCGGAATGTCGTCGTCACGCAGAAAAAGGATGTCCAGTGGGAAATTCAGGCACGGTGAGAATAATCGTCCTTCGTCAGACTCAAAATCCAGGCCAATGGACTGGAGCATTTGCCTGGAAGGCTCCGCCAAGCGGCCCGTTTTCTGCACCGTAATTTTTAAGTTCTCACCCTCTAACTTCATCTTTTCCTCTTCTCTCGTTTCTCTGCGCGCTCCAGCATCAACCGGTATCCCCCCTCACCATAATTCACCCAGTGGGCAATACGGGTAATGGTGGCCGTACTCGCACCTGTGCGAACGCTAATCTCTCGGTAAGGGATATTCTCAGACACCATCCCAGCGACTTCCCATCGCTCGGCCATGGCTTTCAACTCGGGCAGAGTGCACAAGTCCCGAAAGAAGCGGGCACACTCGGCCGGGTCCTTGAGGCCCGCAATGGCCTCGAACAACTCCTGCACACTCGAATCGGTCTCCAACTCTCGTTCCATGCTAACGTTTTAACACACTAAAACACAGCAGTCAAGGAGAAAGGACTGAGGTCTGAGGTCTGAGGTCTGAGGTCTGAGGTCTGAGGTCTGAGGCGGCTTGGCACAAGTGCCTCCAACCTTCCGGTCCTTGGAATTTGGAGAATCTGGGAGCGGCCTGCAGGTGTAAAGTGCCAGCACATGGTTAACAACTTGTGCCAGGCCTTTACACTTTTACTGGCTCCTCTTACAAGTTTCGTG
>JAPUKI010000016.1 GCA_027295745.1 Acidobacteriota bacterium | reverse complement strand
GATAGCCAGGTAACTCACCAGGAAGTCGGGAGATTCATTGGTGGCTTTTCGAAAACCCTTTTTTTCCAGTTCCTTCTCAACCAGGCTGTGAATCTGGCTATCCAGGGCTTCGCTGCTCAGCCGTGGGTCAGCCGGCTCTTCCACCCGAATAATAGGAGGCTTCTCCCGCTTCACCCAATCGAATGTTTTGTACTTTGATAAATCGACCGATCGGTCGTAGTCGCGAATCACATCCTGAGCCATGAGAACCATTGGAAACATGGCCCATAGGCTGAGCACTCGTGTTATTTTCATGTTCTTTTCTCCCTTCGTATTAGAAGGACCATCCCACCGAGGTCTTGACACCGAAGTCATTTCCCTCGGCTCCCTCCGAAGGAGGGTCACTGTCAAAATTGTCAAACAGGCTCACACTCCAGAAGAAGTCTTTCAAAAGCTCGTGGCGAATACGACTCTCCAGATCCATACGAAACCGACCCCAGTCGCTGAGGCTGGGAAGCACCACAAGAGTGGTGGTGATATCCGTCTCGGGATCACCAAAGTTGAACAGTTCAAACTCCATTACTCCCATGGCTTCTAAACTGCTGCGGCCCGGATCAGAGCCTGTAAATCTTTCTCTGGTGAAGACCGCTCCGCCCCTGGTGGTTAAACTGGTCCTGTTGGTTTGAACCAGATGCCGTCCCACTGCTCCGCCAAGAACGGACCGAAGGTCCAAATCCAGTTCCTGGTTTTGAGTAAATTGACTCAGGGCTGAAACTAACCATCGATTAGAAAAATAACGTGTGAAGTCCAGACCAAGTACATTTCTGGTGGTACTGTCCAGATCCTTACGGTCGTTAAAAAGAGAGCTTACTGTGACCCTGAACTGGCGTATTTCGTTGCGAGCACTCAATTCACTACCCAGACTCCACTCAGTTGCCCGATTGGCCCGGGCAAAACTGAAACCCATATCGACAAAACCCTGCAGTCGGGCCAAAAAGCCTGCTTCCAGCTGGGTCATTCGGACCACCAAGATTTGCTGCAGGGTGTTCCTGGTGCCCTCCCCAAGGATCTCCATTGTCTCCGGCTCAGCTGCCGGGCCAAGTGAACCGAAGGTTTTCAGTCCCGCCTCTGTTTCCACCTCAAACAGGAACTGGCTGGTCACCTGCTCAACCTTAGACCATTCAATCTCGACCGTTCCCATGTAATCCGTGCTCAACCTCATCTTGCCCCGATCGAGTGACTTAATTTCCCCAGTGACATGATCACCGTTTTTGAGTATCACCACATCAGTCTTGTCACGACCCAGCAGAGGGCTGCTCATCAGCTGCAGAATGAATGTGAAAAAAAGAAGGACAGCAAGGAGAAACGAATCTCCACGTTTGATCATCTCATTGACCTCCAGCCAATGCTTCTCAGTGGGTGTCAGGGGGTCGTGAGGTGTGAGAACCCCTGATGCAACAAAACAGCCAACCACTCAGGCTCTTTCTCAGAACGATCTTTACGGCTCTCACTGGACTTCCTTGATAGCCGTGATGAACAGCTTGCTTGGGTTTTCGCGGCAGATTCTCTCGAGTTGTTGGGCGCAATCCACCACCATCTGAGCTGTCACCGGCGCTGAGTTTTCATCCACACCGCGCCGGGCACTGTAGTACCCGTGGGCCCAGACCGTGCGGACCTCGGAGCGGCCATCTTCGAGTTCAACGATCTCAATATGGTGGGTACAGCTATAGGTTTTCGGGTCGATTTGGCCTTCGGGGTCATAAGCTTGCCCCTGCAGTGACACGAGCGTGCTGGAAATCATAGTGGCCAACGACAGAATCAACAGGTTCTTCATTTCTGACTACCTCCTGGGATGCCCTTGACGGTGCGCGGTCTAACGCTAGCCTTAGCGGCGCGCGCAAGCGCTGTCCGCTCCAAGACATTGTTAACTGACGCTCTTTCTCTGCAGCACCCAATACCCTGAATCCTACTGCACTTTCTTAATCGCCGGTGGCACCCATCGGCCATCCAGGGCCTGGAGCTTTGGTGCATACAGACGCATGGTCAGGCCAAGGAGTCCGGTATTCGGTGATGGCAGCCAATTGGATTCCTTGTCCGTGCCAGGTGAGTCGTGCTGAATATAGATATCAAGCGAGCCATCGGCGTTGTACTTCAACGCGTCGCGGTCGCCTATGGCAAACCGGTTGAGTTGGTTGGCGACCTGAAAGCCTGTGGCGTCATACATCGTGGCCGACCAGAAGGCATCCACGGGTGGCAGCTCGGCCTTCGAAAAATGCAAGATATACCGCTTTCCACCCTCCATCGGCTCTCCGTCGGCGTCAACGAGGTTTAACGGGTAGATTGCATCCTCGGGCTGATTTGCGCCGAGTCCCACCATGGCAACAATAGCGCGTTTCATGTAGTAGTTTCCGTAGACTCCCATCGAGGAGACATTCATCTGCCAGCCGTTGACGACAGGCGCCAGCGAGGGTAGCGAGTCTTTCATCAACTGGAGACCGTCGACTACAGCACGCTCGAGGGCCGCTTTGACCGCAGGTGAAGCCTTGGCGAAGTCGAAGCTCTCACCCGGCACGATACCAATGCGTTTTATCCGCGCCAGCGTGGACCAGTCGGTCACGTGCGGCCGGTTCACCTTCATCAGTTCCGCGCCATAGCTGAAGTACTTGGCCGCGGGCATCGTTAACACCTGTTCAGCTGGCGGCGTGTTCATATCTACGGTGGAATCGAACTCGGCTTTCTCCAGAACAACCTCTTTGCCCCACTGCGAAAGCGGAGTAATCATGTAGCCGTCCTGCACCTTGTGGACAGCCTCGTAGTCTTTGGGGCCGTTGGTTTGGGTCCGGCCGATGATCCACACGTGGGGTGTGGGTGCCTCGATTCGCTCCATGCCCCTCGGCAAATCGCCGCTCCATCCCGGCGAGACGACGGCGTAGTTCGCGGGTTTCGTGCCGCTGGTGCGCTTGCCCGGCGCGGCGAAGACATCGGACCACATGTCCAGCATCGGCAGCAGGTAGTGACGGCCGCTTGTATCCTGCGCTGAAACGACCATGGGTTCCTTCGTCAGGTCGAGCCATGCGGATGAGTAAAGCGTATCGAAATTCGGACGCACAACCTCACGAAAGTCGGCCGTCGGAAACTCCCTCATGTGGTGGAAGATGTTCTTCGGTCCCAACCCGGGTTTCACACCGGCTGGCAGATTGGTCACCACGCTGCGCGTCACGTCCATCGTGATCAGAGGGTGGAGATACACGTAGGCCTCGATGCCGATTTCGTAGGCTTCCTGCTCGGTAATCCCGCCGTCTGTCTGGGCACTGCATGTTGCTAACGGCAGGCACAAAATGAGTGCCATCGAACAAATTAGACCTCTCACTGTTGTCGATTTCATGGCTTGGATCCTCCTCCTGGTCTTTCGGTTAAGACAGCTAACCGTTCTCTTGAATGTTGGGTTAATTGTCCTTTGTCTCCTGCAGGTTGCCCGGCTCGCCAAAGGGCAGATCTACACTTATGGGGTTATGGTCGGACAATGTATGAGCGCCAAAGGCAAAATTCAGACTCTGCAGGGTTCTGGCAAAATGGGGTGCAAACCGATACGATTCCCCCTCGTCACGTGGGTGCTCCAAATAGGACTTAACGAAAATCCAGTCAAGCTTGTATTTACCCACCACTCCTATCGTGATCACAAATTCATAGGTGTGAGCAAAGCCCTTGCCCGCCCTTTGGTTGGAGTTGGCCAGAGTTCCTCGAACCCGGTTGCTGGTGTGTTGCGGGTCACCCCGAAAGTCAAAGGCCCGGCCGTCGGCGAATCGAAAGTCCTCCAGGTTAGTAAAGAGCTTCTCCTCGTGGTTGGGAGCAAAGAACGGTATGTGCTTGGAGGTCGGGTCACTCTGATTCTTGGTGAAATTGAAACCCCACTTGAAAACATCATAGACGACTCCTACACCCGTGCCATACTTGATTCCCTTATTTACCCAGAAGTCTGTTTCCCCGTACTTTTTGTAAAGCTCCCGTTCCAATTTGAAGGCCTGGGAATCTCCGGAAGTGGTATTCAAATCTCCCGCAATGACCACGGGATGGGTGATTTCCTGAACCCATCTCAGTACCTCGTCCATCTGCGTCCGCCGGTTCTGAGGCTTGGTCCGATTCTCGAGATGCGGAGAAAGCACGGTTAGCCTCTGATCCGACAAATCAGGAACATCCAACTGGACCAAAAGAGTCGTCCGTCCTCCCCGACGCATCTCCCGATGAAGCTCTTCTCCGATCACCCTGGCCCCGGCCCGGATCCCTTTCTCGCCTGGTCTGAGGCCCTGTTCCTCGCTGAACCAGTCGTAGGGCTGAAACTCGAAGGGTCGCAGCTCTGCCTCACGGATAGGGTATTTCGATAAGATCGCCGTGCCGTGCAAAGCCCGCAACCGCTCTTGATCCACAGTAGTGTGCTCGATGAGTTCCTGGCGCTCCTGTTCGTCTTCCACACTCTCGAAGGTGTCTGTACCCAACATCGTGGGGTCGATCTCGACAAACTCCACACCGTAGGCCCAGTTCATATTCAAAGCTTCCCCAAGCTCTTGGATCACCGCCCGGTAGTCGCTGCGCTTCATTCCCCAGTCCACTTCGTTGAGAACAATCACGTCGGCCGACTGGAACACGTCGATCTGTTCTGCCAGCTCAGCCATATCGATGGGTTCGAAAACCATCTGCTGCTCATCATCCCGGGTTTGTCCACTGCTGTCTGTTTCCTTTTGTTCCGCGGCCCTGGCGCGGCTGTCCTTTACTTCTTTCAGAAAACCTTCTTTGTCCGTGAACAGGAGTTTGATCTCATCCAGCCGGATGCCGCGCTCAATGTTCCAGTACACCAGCCTAAGGGAGGGACCCACGCCCTCAATGTCAGGAAGGTGCGGCCTGGCTCCCCGGTAGTAGGCCTCGTTGCTCAGAAAGGGTGTGGTGGTCATGCGCTTCAGCTTTTCAGCCAGGTCAGGCTTGAGTTCCTGGTCCTGACTGAGCAACAACAACTCCTCGTAGGTAAACATCTCAGGTGCTAAATACCGAGTGTATTGCTGGCCCCTTAGATCCTGGACCAGAAGAGCTAGGCCCAGTGTCATCAGTGCCATATGACCCAAAAGCCGACGGCTATGCAAAATATACACCTCGTCCTTTCTTACACCTTGTCAGGTCTTCAACTTCCTCCTTGCTGGAGCTCCCATCAAAAGTATTCAAAGTAAAGGCATCGTGTGAACTGTCAAAACTGACAGTGGCCAACCGATGCCTGATTCTGGGAAGGTAGGTGTTTTAGTCGTTTCTGGAATGAAGCTTGTGTTTTGGCAACTTGTTCTGGTCCAGCTTGTCTTATGGGGAAGCTTCCATGCTCTTCTGGGGATAGGCAGCACTGCCGTACAAGACACAGTAGTAAGGGCCGAGGCGGCTGAGGGTCTTTATGGCAGGACGGTGAAAGAAATCCGAATCAGCCGGCTGCGTTATACCGACCGAGAAATCATTATCCGCGAGTTGGCCTCCCGGGTGGGAGAGCCCTACTTGAAAGAGAACGCTGAAAAAGATGTGAAGCGACTCGACCGCCTGGGAATTTGCAGCGCCATCAGGATCGAGCCCATCGAAGAAGGAGATGGAGTAGTGCTCGTGGTTGAGGTCGAAGAGACCTTTCCTTATTTACCCACACTGAGCATGGATGTCAGCGACGAAAATGGGGTCTCTATAGGACCGGGATTCAAGTCCATCAATCTCGGGGGGCGAGACATCTCTTTCTCTGGCAGCGCCAGGTTCGGCGGCACCACCAATTTCGGGGCCGAGATTGAGAATCCCTGGTTTGCCGGAGATCATCTTGCCTACAGTATTGACTTTGCTCAGCGAGACCGGAGAAATGAGCTGGATGACTTTGCTGAGATTGCCACCGAAATAGACCTGCGCCTGGGAAGCTACCTTGGAGAAAATGGCAAGATCGGTGGCCGTTTTAGCTTCCTGTCCCTGGGAAGCGATACCCCCGGGATTACTCTTTCCAACGACAATCGAGATAACACAGCCACCCTTGGCTTCTCTATCGGATATGACAGCCGGGATTTTTGGACCAACCCACAGCGGGGCTGGTGGAATGAGGTAGAAGTATCCAAGAGCGGTGGTTTTCTGGGCGGGGACGGTGATTTTTGGACCTTTAATTTCGATGTGAGAAGGTTTCAACCACTGGCTGACCGACACATTCTAGCCTTCTTTTCCCTCACCACCTTGCAGACGGGCACTGTAGGCGAAGAACTCCCCCTGCACCAGGACTTTCATTTAGGCGGAACGAATTCAATCCGGGGCTGGGGGCTCGATTCAGCCAGGGGAAAGAACCAATTCATCAATACCATTGAATATCGTTACGACCTAATGGCCCCGAAAGCGTGGAAAGTGTTTGGCGTCAGCTTTTACCTCGGTGTACAAGGTGCCCTTTTCGCAGACCTCGGCAGCGCCTGGGGAGACAACTCTGGGTTTGACGGTGACAAATGGGTCGACGGCTACGGCTACGGGATTCGGCTCTTGGTGCCCTTCGTGGATATGATTCGGCTGGATTTCGCCTTGGGCGAACCTGGCCAAGGACTCGGTTCTCATTTTGGAATCCTGGAAAAAGCCATCCGACAGCGGCGCCGTGTGAGGTAGTACCGAACCGCCTGCGGTTCGGTAATCAACTTACAGCGCTTTCTGCCCCCGTCCTCACCGCTCTGTCCCGTCGCACTGCTGATGATGATCAGGCTGATGGACCTGTCAATTGTGACAGTTTCGCAAGATCTTACCTGCCACATAAAGTTTGTCTGGAAAGAGAAGTCGACCCGGAGAGTTTTGGGTGGTTCGTTTTTCGTTAATGAAGGAGAAATTCTTACATGAGATCATCAATCACTAAATTCTCAACCTTGAGCACGTTAATTCTGGGGGTAACTCTGTCACCCTTGTTGGCGGCCTCCAGTCAGGAGGGCGAAGAACGTGAGGAAACCTTTACCATGGTCGCGATTCCGACCAAAGGTTCCTTATCGGCGAGAGTTACGATTGACATCACTATGCGGATCAACGAGTTCTCGACCGATCAGGAAGTCCTGGAACTGCTCGAAGTCCTGAGGGAAGGGGGCACAGATCAGCTCCGCAGAACTATGGAGAAGATTGATAAAGGCAACATCAGTCCCAGGGGTATGATCGGCGCGAACATTGCCGCGGCTCGGGTCAGGAAGATCGACGGGGGTGAGCACTTCATCGTCGTGACCGCCCGCCTCATACCGGCCTTTGAACTGTACGTGGGGGGAAGATCCCGGGATTACCCCTTCAGCTGGTTCGAGTTCGAGATTGACGAGGAGGGAAAGGGCATAGGTCTGGGAGCGGCCGTTGTAGCCGCCAAGCTCAGTTTCAGTGACGAGGGTCAACTTGAGGTCACCAGTTACGGCATCCAGCCCTTTCAGCTGACCAACATCAAGCGCTGGTGACACGCCTTCGGGGGCACGACCCGGAAACCTGGCACTGTCGAACTCGTCATAATAAGGTGATAACAAGATGAATCTGTCAAGAAAGAAGCCTCTACTCAGTTTTGTGTTTGTGATCCTCCTTGTCCTTGCTCCTATGGCAAGTGCCCAGGAGGGTAATGATCAACCTGAAAGTGAATGGGCCAGAATTGACCGGATCCTGCGACAAATGAGCGACTTTCTGACCAGCGCTCAAAGCTTCGGGTTCACCGCTCACGAACTGATAGACGAGGTGGAGGAAGGCCAGCGCATCCAGTATTCCAACTCGCGATCCATTGTGGTACGGAGACCAAATCGCCTTGTCGGAGAAGCCTACGGTGATCTGGTGAATCGCAGCTTCTGGTACGACAGCAGAAACTTCACTCTCCTGGATCGAGAATTCAACACTTTTCTGCAGGTACCCGCCCCTGACACCATCGATGCTTTGCTCGATGAGATAGAGGAACGCCTGAATATGGTTGTACCCTGTACGTCTTCAGCGAGAATGGGACATTGTGGCTTCCAGGTTAAGAGACAGTTGGAGCCGGTGCTGATCGGGCTAGTTTAGCATTGATCGCCTGCCGACGGGCAAGCGTGACTCCTTTCAATCTCCTCCTTTTTGTGTGGATGGAATCTCGTCTTCCGAAGTACACGTCATCGGGTGTGACGTTGCCCAGGGCCTCATGGTAGCGCCTGGAGTTGTAGTAGTCGATGAAGACTGCGATTTCCCGCTCCAGCTCCCCGGGTGTCTCCCAGACGATGAGGTTAAT
>JAPUKI010000159.1 GCA_027295745.1 Acidobacteriota bacterium | reverse complement strand
TCTTCCAGGTTTATTACAAGAACTATCCTGAGCACGTACTGCCGCGCGATAACAATGGAGTCCCCATTCTTCCCCCAGGCGACACCCATCAGATTACCAATCCGAATAGCAAGGGGCTGGTCACGGGATGGGAGGTGAGCGGATTCATGGGTCCACTGACCTGGGAAGAAGAGCAACGTCGCAGGGCAATCGTTGAAAAGATCGATTGGAGGGATTAAGTATGGGCAAGAAGGATGTATCCAGAAGAGATTTCCTGAAGACGACGGGCATGGGAGCAGCTGCCATTCCCACTGTGGCGGTTGCTGCAGCACAAGCGCAAGTAGCGTCAACAGTGGATCGTACAGCCGTCTTTGCGGCCCTGGGGGATACCATTATTCCCAGTGAGCCCAACGATCCGGGCTACAAAACCCTCGAGCCGTACAACATCACGGCAGAAGTGATGAAAGGGCTGACCGGTATCGCCGATGAGGACCTGGCCTTATTCAACGATGGTTCGGCTCCTTTTCTGGGGAACAAGACCTTTTTGCAACTGAGCGAATCGGAGCGGGCCGATTACCTGCGACTGATCATTGAGGGGAGCCGGATCGCCGATAAACAGCTGTTGGGCAAACTTCAGAGCATTTATCGTCTCTCGCGGGTTCGGGTGCTGGTGGTCTACTATCAGAACTATCCTGAGCACAGGATAACGAGAGATGCCAATGATATCCCCATTTTGTCGCCTGGGGACACCCACCAGATTACCAATCCCAACACGAAACGGCTGAGGACTGGCTGGGATGTAGCCGGATTCCAGGGACCCCTGACCTGGGAGGAAGAAGAAAGACGCCGCGCTTATTACAAACAAATCGATTGGCAGGAGTGATTCGGCCCCGCAGGGAAATGTGAGGGCAGGCTACATCTCCCCGGCATTTCCCTCTTAATTCAAATAAGAGGTCCGCGCCGGGTAGCGAAGGTACTCCACCTTTTGATTGGGATCCTGGTTGGGATTGACATAGACAAACTTCCCATTGGTCATGGTCATGAGCACTGGGATATCCTTGATCTCCAACGGATCGATCGTCAGAATGTTACGACCCAGCACCACCAGGTCGGCATATTTCCCCTCTTCAATGGATCCTTTCACATCATCTTCAAAAAACGTCCAGGCAGACGTGATGGTAATGGCCCGGATCGCTTCCTGGAGCGTCAGCCTCTCTTCCGGTTGAAACACTTTTCCGGACTTACGCACCCGGTTGACGGCTTCCCAGACGGTGAAAAGCGGACCGATCGGGGCCTGGTCACTGCTGAGGATCACCGGGATACCCATATCCCGATAAGTGGCCACAGGTTTGGGTCCCAGATCGGGTCGCTGTGGGTTGAGCGTTCGCGTCTTCTCCACGTCATCGGCCAGATGATAGATGGAGTTGACCTGCAGATCGGCAATGATTCCAAGACGCTTCATGGTCTGCAGGTTCTCACGGGTGGGCTGGTTGATGTGGGTAAAGATGTGGCGGGCATCTTCTCGCGGATACAGGCGATAGGCTTCCTCAAGCGCCTGGCAGGCGTAGTCGAAGGTCTGGGGAGTGGTAATGTGCACGTACAGCTGCCATCCCTTCTTGTGACCTTCAATCAGCACCCTTTTCCCTTTCTCTGCCGGCACGATATAGGGTTCTTGGCCGGGTCGCCCCTTATCCAGGGCGATCTTAAAGGTACCAACCCGAAGAAAATCGTTTTTCAGGGGTGGTGCATAGAGAAGGCTGTCGATCAGGTCGAGAGAGTCCTGGGTTGAGAGTGAACGTACGGGAAGGCGGATCATCAGATTAATCCGTGCCGGGAGTCCGTCCTTGCGGTTGAGAAGTCGCTGATAGGCGTGTTGAATGGGCTGAGCTGGGCTGCCCCCGTTTTGGGGATCAGACAGGCTGGTAATGCCGTAGGGGATCACATCGGTCTCGATTGCACGCCCCATGTTTGTTTCCAACTCCTGGGTGGACCAAACATTGAGGGCTACCCTTAAGATACGGGCTGCAGCCCGACCGGTCAGAACTCCTGTCGGCTCTCCAGTCCTGGGATCGATCTGGAACTCGCCGAAGAGATCCCTTCTGTAAGGCTGAGGAGTGTTCCGGTCTATCTTGGCCACGGCCAGACCTCGGCTGTTGGTGACATAAACGTGGTCGGCAGCAAAGATGAGAATGACGGGATGGTGGGGCGAGACTCTGTCAAGATCTTGACGTGTGGGCCAGCGCCTCTCCTTGATTTGCTCGACCCGGCTGGGTCCCCCTGGCATCCAGACCAGCTCCCCAGCCGGGGTGTCTGCCACTTTCTGACGGACAAGCTCCACAATTTCAGCGATGGACTGGACTTTCCCCAGCCTTTGGATGGCAGGATCGGGAACCTCTCCCACTGGCCAGGCCAGGTGCAGATGGGAGTCGTTAAATCCTGGCAGGACGGTTTTCCCCTCTAAATCAATTTTCTCTGTGTTGGCTCCAGCCAGGGACAGAATTTCGCCATCCGATCCTACCGCCACGATCAGCCCATTCTTGATAGCCACGGCCTCGGCAACGGTGAAGTCTTCGTCCACAGTCACAATGACCCCGCTGTGCAAAATTCTGTCGGGTGCCAGAATGCTCGGAACATCAGATGCACAGCTGCTGTAAACCAGAAGAAAAAGAACGAACATCACTAAGCGGCTTTGATTCACCCAGTTTTTCATCATGAGTCCCTCCCTGGTGTGGTATTATCCGCACGAATCTCGGTCGTTAGTCAACACCTGAAGTGAGAACGGAGACGCTGCGAGGTTCAAGCCGGGATTATTCATAGGTGACGAGAACCTATGAATACGCCCGCCTTAAGCCGGGATTATTCATAAATTCTCTACTGCAGCGACGAAACCATCCGGCGTGCTGCACCGCCTGCGTTTCGCTCGGTCGGCCTCCTCAACGTACCCTACAGTACGTTTGCGGGGGCCTGGGGCACCCGCTTGCGGGTCACGCGTGGCGCAACGCACTCAGGCCGGCGTTTTCGTCGCCTCGTGACGAGAACCTATGAATAATCCCGCCTAGCTTGATACACTGACACTCACGGAGACAATGAAAATGGCTGAGAAGGTAAGCGCTCTTCCCGAGACCGAGAACACATCGCTGTCGAACATCTGGGATTTACGCAGCTGGCTGGCCAGAGTCGAGCAGTTGGGTGAGCTCAAGCACGTCAGCGGTGCCCACTGGGATCTGGAGCTGGGGGGTATCAGCGAGATCAACAATCGCCAGCGCGGCCCCTGTCTGCTCTTCGACGACATCGTCGATTACCCCTCCGGCTATCGGGTAGTGACGGGCACTACGGGCAGCCCGGTGCGTCTGGCAGCGACGCTGGGGTTTCCCTCTTATCCCAGCAGTGCGGAGCTGGTGGAGGCTCTTCGAGGAAAGCCCCAGCAATGGGAAGCCTTGTCAGTCGAATTTCCCCCGCAGTATGTGGAGGACGGTCCGGTCCTCGAGAACGTCATAGCCGGAAAGGAGATCAACCTCTTGGATTTTCCCGTGCCCAAGTGGCATGAGAAGGATGGAGGACGTTACATTGGTACCGGTAGTGTGGTGGTCACCAAGGATCTGGATTCGGAGTGGATCAATCTGGGTGCCTATCGCATGATGGTGCACGATAAGCGCACCTGTGCTCTCAACATGGTGGCTGGCAAGCACGGGCGCCAGCAGATCGATCGCTACTTCAGTGCCGGGAAGCCCTTTCCCGTGGTGGTTTCTCTTGGCCACCACCCGCTTCTCTTCCTGTTCGCTGGTCTGGAGGTGAAATACGGACTGTCCGAGTACAACTATGTGGGCGGTATTCTGGGTGAGCCGGTGCAGGTCATCAAGGGCGAGGTGACGGGTCTGCCCATGCCTGCCGCCTCGGAGTTGGTGGTGGAAGGCTGGTGTCAGCCTGGCAACTTCAAGATGGAGGGTCCCCTAGGTGAGTTCCACGGCTATTACTCCTCCAGCGAAAAGGGAGCGCCGGTGCTGGAGGTGGAACGCGTGTACCATCGCAACAACCCCATCCTTTTAGGGACGCCTCCCGCTCGTCCGCCCCACGATTACTCGTACTCCAAGGCAGTGATGCGTTCCGCCTTGCTCCACGAGGCGCTGGAGAAGGCAGGAGTCCCTGGAGTAGTCGGCTGCTGGGCCGATGAGGTGGGTGGGTCTCGCATGCTGCTGGTGGTCTCCATCAAGCAGGGCTATCAGGGTCATGCCCGCCAGGCTGGATTGGTGGCTTCCCAGTGCCATGTCGGAGCCTATCTGGGACGCTATGTGATCGTGGTGGACGATGACATCGACCCCTCCGATCTTCAGAATGTCATGTGGGCCGTGGTGACCCGCTCCGATCCAGCCCGCGATATTGAGATCATCACTCGAGCCTGGGGTTCCAGGGGCGATCCCCAGAACGTGACCTTTGATCAGAAGGTGCCCTATAACACGCGTGCCATCATCGATGCTTGCCGGGCCTATGAGTATCTGGATGTCTTCCCGCCTGTCGCGGAAATCAGTCCCCAGTTTCAAGAAGAGCTCAAGAAGAAATGGAAGGACCTGCTGGGTAGCTAGGATTTGTGAGCTCCTTCTCCCACACAAACGGATTGTTCATCTCTCCGGTCAGATAGACTCCGCCTGTCCACATATCAAAGTGGCGTCCCTTGAAGGCCCACCTTTGCGTCAAGCCTATCTATAGGAAAATAAAATATTTACCAGTTTTTCTTGGGGTTTGCAGAAGCTGGGAGAGGCTGTAGCACTCCGATTGCTCTCTCAAAGAGTATGTGTTTAGCTCATAAGTGAATGGACTCGGGCGAGGGAATCTCCCGACTACGTTGTAAGGAATAAGAATCACCTTCCTCGGAGTGATTGGATTTTGATGAAAAGAGGTCCTCGTTTCAGGCAATCTTATGCAGCATATCTTTCTCGTTAACCTGACATAACTTTTTTAAATTTGGTCCTTTACAGAACTTTGTTACAGGTGTAATCTAAAAGCAGCCTACGACTTTTTTGGGGGAGGGAAGAGAGGCCACACTTTCTCAGCTGCGAAGATAGAGTAGCAGTTCGCTATTGCTTCTGCCAGTGACCACCTCATCGCCTCCGAATGATGACAGGGGACAAATATCTTCCGGTACAGGTTACAAGCGATAGCGTTGGATCGTCTCAGTCTAGCCACGATCGCTTTCCTATGGGCCTGCGCTTGGCCCGTGTTGGCTCAAACCACCAACAGATGCCCAACGCCGGTGGCTGAAGTCGTCTCTGCTCAGGGCTCGATCGAGTTGAGAGGTGCAACTGCAGCTGTGTGGAATGTGTCCACACTCAATACGCTTCTTTGCCCCGGTGATTCCATTCGGGTTGGTCGACGTAGCCGGGCAGCACTCTTGCTCCTCGATACGGGTGCGGTCGTACGCATCGATCAGCTCACCACACTCCAGATACTGGAGTCCCCTCAGGAAGGTCGTTCACTGATCGATTTGCTGAGGGGCATTGTCCATTTTTTCACTCGGCTGCCCCGCTCGCTGGAAGTGCGA
>JAPUKI010000158.1 GCA_027295745.1 Acidobacteriota bacterium | reverse complement strand
GAGACCCGCTTGACTCAGGGAATCACCGGAACTCCGGCTTATATCGCCCCCGAGCAGGCACTGGAAGGCAAGGTGGACGAAAGAAGCGACATTTATGCCCTTGGCTGCGTGGGTTATTGGATGCTGACTGGGTACACCGTCTTTGAGGGGAAAACCCACCTGGATACTATTTTCAGCCATGCCACCACTGCTCCCGTTCCACCTTCTGAAAGGACTGAGCAGGAAGTGCCGACAGAATTAGAAAAGCTCATTCTCAACTGTCTGGAAAAGGAGCCCGGGAACCGTCCACAAAGCGCCGCTGAAATGGCGAGCCAGCTGGTCAATTGCCAGCTCAGGGACGAATGGGGCCCCCCACAGGCCGCTGAATGGTGGAAGCTCCACATGGGGTGAAGGGGAGCGCGCGAAGCGCGCAGGTTCCAAGTATCAGGTTTAAACAGTCTCCTGACTCCTCTCTTACAGAACCATACTACCCGGTGCTACTTCTCTCTCCGGATGCAGCAGCACTGGATGTCCATCAACATCTGCCGCAATAATCATTCCGTGGCTCACCTGACCCCGGAAGGTCCTGGGTTCAAGATTCAGCAAGACCGGCATTTCTTTTCCCACCAAGCTCGCGGGTTCCGGGAAGAAAGTCGCCATTCCAGCGATGATTTGCCTTTGCTCGCTGCCTACATCAAAAATGAATTTCAGCAGTTTATCCGCGCCAGCAACTTTCTCCACGGAGAGGACTTTGCCAATCCTGATCTCTAATTTCTGAAAGTCTTCGAGGGTCACCATGACTTCAGTCTTACCACAGACCGGGGAGAAAATATAGAATCCAGAATCCAGAAGATTTTCGGAACTTGGAACCTGGAACTGGGAAAGGAGGGGACAGTCTAGACTGTCCCTTCTTTCCTAGTTCCGATTATCCACCACAATTTCTCCACCTAGAATGACGACCTCAATGTTGTGCAGCGCCGTAATATCGGTCAGGGGATCACCCTCCACGAGGATGAGATCAGCCCAGGCGCCTGGCTCCAAAGTTCCCAGCTCACCCAGCTTTCCCAGGTGCTCGGCGGCATTGCGTGTGGCCGCCTGAATCACCTGCTGTGGACTCATGCCCGCCTGGACCATCAGTTCAAGTTCCTTGAGGGTGTCCAGGCCCGAACCACCGGCCGAAGGGATTCCATCGGTGCCAAGAACAACGCGGCCACCGGCCTGAGCTACCTGCTTCAGATTTGCCATGGCCGTCTCCAGGTCCTCGGGTCGGCGCCTGTCAGGTAAACGGAGGGTGGGCACATAGGATGCCTGACGCTCTCGCAAAAGGGTGCCCAACTTCTCGTCCTCGAGTCGCATGCGGGTGACACCATGCTCTAAACCATCACATCCCGCTTCCAGTACTGCCAGGGCATCCTCCAGGTCATTGGTGTGAGCTGTGACGGGGAGCTGATGCTGATGAGCTTCATCGATGATTGCTTCCATCATCTGCGGAGTCATTTTGCGGAGTGGAAGACCAGGGCGAAATAGATAGGGTTTGCTCTCATCGGTACTCCCTTGATAGACAAACTTGATGGCGTCTACACCTGCCTCGGCCAACTGACGCACAGCAGCTCGGGCCTCCGCTTCAGAGGACAGTTCCTGAACATGTCGGGTACGCAGCCAGGAATTGTCCGCAAAAAGCGTAGCGGCAGGATGCCCTCCCACTGCCGTCAGTGGAGGGCCTGCCAGAAAGAGTCGAGGGCCCCGAATCTCACCTCGAGCAAGACGCTCTCTGACCTGGATAAAGATCTCAGCGGGATCCCCGGCGGATTTGAGAGTGGTGATGCCATGCTCCAGGTAATCCTGCAGGTCTACCAAAAAGTCATTCCTCAGATACTCGGTGAGCGTCTCCTCATCAACCAGCCCGGCAGGTCTCAGATGGACATGGGTATTGATCAGCCCGGGCAGCACTGTTTTACCCTGGGCGTCGATCGTCTCACGGGCATTGAACTGTTTCTGGCCGCTGGTAATGCTTTGGATGCGTTTCCCAGTGATGGCGATAACGGCAGAATCATGGACGACTCCCCTCCCATCGATCACCCGGGCATTGGTGACGACAAGATCTGCCGATTCAGGTGGCGCACCGCAGCCAAGCAACAGCAGGGGAAGGAAGACGGTCAGGATCGAGATTCGAATTCGGCGTGTGTGTTTCTTCAGCTCTTGCGCAGCGCCTCCAGCACCCTCTCCGGAGTCATGGGCAGCTGGCGTATGCGAGCCCCCGTTGCCGCAAAGACGGCGTTGGACATGGCGGGAGCACTGGGAGGCAATCCTGGCTCCCCGACCCCGCCAATTCGCTCATCGCTGTCCACGATATGAGTTTCCACCTCAGGAGCTTCGCTCATTCGCAGCAGTTGGTAATCAAAGAAGTTGGCAGACTTGACTCCACCATTGGCAAATTCCACCTTTTCCTTGAAGGCGGCACTCAGTCCCATGGTGATGGCACCCATCATTTGGGCGGCAACGGTGTCCGGATTGACGTAGGGTCCGCAGTCAATGGCACACACCACTCGGTGAACCTTGACCTTTCCTGTCTTCTCGTCTACGGAAACCTCCGCCACCTGCGCTACGTAGCTTCTGAAAGCGGCGAAGACGGCTATGCCTCGTGCCTGCGCTCCTAGCAGAGGTTTCCCCCAACCAGATTTCTCCGCCACCAGCTCCACAACTCGTTGAGATCGATGGTCGTGGGTGAGATGCTGCAGTCGAAATTCCACGGGATCGGCGCCGGCGGCATGGGCCAGCTCGTCCATGAAGCTCTCCACTGTAAAGCCGTTGTGGGAATTGCCCACCGAGCGCCAGTAAGTGACGGGAATGGGCAGATCCGGCTTTACATAATTCACCGAGACGTTGGGAATTTGATACTGCAGGTTTCTCAGGCCGGAGACGGCGGCACCGTCAACGTCGGGACCACCGCGGAACATAGAGGCCGCTACCTTGTGCGACCAGGCAGTGACTCGGCCCTGTTGATCGAGGGCTCCCTGAATCCTGTGGGAGTTTGCCGGGCGGAACAGGTCGTGTTGAATGTCTTCCTCCCGACTCCAGATCAGCTTGACGGGTCGTCCAATCTCCTTGCTGATGAGCGTTGTTTCCTCCTCGAAATCCGTCATGGCCCGGCGACCCAGTCCGCAGCCCAAGTGGGTGGTGTGAACATGGATCTGCTCCGCCGCCAGACCCGTGATGTTCTTGACCGTCTCCAACGTGCGACTCGGGGCCTGGGTGGGAGCCCAGACATCGCATCGATCGGATTGCACGTGAACGGTAGAGTTCATGGGTTCCATGGGGGCGTGGGAGAGGTAGGGGAGAAAGTACTCCACCTCCAGCCGTTTGTGGGCCTGATCCAAGGCCGCTGTCACGTCGCCGTCATTTCGTGCCGAAACTCCTGGCTCCTCCAGGAGGCCCATCAGCTCCTGCTCCATCTTCTCCGTGTCCAGGTCAGGACGCACGCCCTGGCCCCATTGTACATTGAGGGCTTCTCGCCCCTTCCAGGCAGCCTCCAGTGTGTCCGCACAGACGGCAATTCCCTGGTCTATCCTGACCACATCTCTCACCCCCGAGACGGCTTTGGCCGCCGGCTCGTGATAGGAGATGACCTTGGCTCCATAGGCAGGTGGACGGGCAAGCGACGCGTACACCATTCCCGGCACAAAGGTGTCCATCCCAAACTTGGCCCGACCATTCACCTTGTCCGGGATATCCAGCCGCTTCACCGGAGTGCGGAGAATTCTGAATTCACTCTTGTGCTTGAGGCGGGGATTCTCAGGAACCGGCAGCTTCGCTGCCTCCTGGCACAGCTCTCCGTAGGAGAAGCTTCGCCCGCTGGCATGATGGAGAACCTTCCCCTGCAGCGCCTGACACTCCCCTTCCGGGACGTCCCATTTCTGGGCCGCAGCCTGGACCAGCATCTCTCGGCCGGCGGCACCGGCCTTCCGCAAGTGTTCGTAAAGATTTCTGACGCTGCCGCTTCCAGCTGTCACCATCCGGGTGTGCTGGGGGGGATCGAAATACTCCTTGCGGGTGGGAGCCTGTTCGGCCTGTATCTGATTCCAATCCGCTTCCAGTTCCTCAGCAACAATCATGGGAATGGCGGTATGAATGCCCTGCCCCATCTCTGATCTGGACACCATGACCGTGATTCGGTTGTCCGGTGTGATGGTGTACAAGGCGGAGGGGCTGAAACTGTCACCCTCTGTGTCGGCCTCGCCCAGGGCGAACACTTCCAAGCCGCAAGGAGTCGTGACGACGGCCAGTGTGAGACCCGCACGACCTAAAAACTCTCGCCGATTGATGGTGTCTTTCATGATCGCCTCATTTCAATGAATCGATTAGGATTTCATGAGTGAATCTTGCCTACCATTATGATTCTTTGGCACCTTTTTCTCAACAGAGAAACGAACCAGGACTAAAGGGGAAGGAAATGGGGACGTTCATGAGAACTTCCTTAGAGTACGCTATACTGTTCTCCTCTACTCCCCGTCCGTTAGAACAAGGAGTGTTCATGGATGTTACCGACCTAACTATCGGAATCGAAGAAGAATATCAAATTATTGATCCCCAGACCCGTGAGTTGACTTCCTACATTTCTGAATTTCTCAAAGGGAAAGCCATGCTTTTCCGGGATCAAGTCAAGCCGGAGTTTCTCCAATCTCAGATTGAGACCGGAAGCCTGGTGTGCCGCAACGTCAAGGAACTTCGGAAAGAGGTCAAGCACCTTCGCAGCCTGGTTGGAGAGATCGCTGACAGTAACAACCGCAGGTTCGTGGCAGCTGGTACTCACCCTTTTTCTCGCTGGGAAGATCAGGTCATTACCAATAAGGCTCGCTATCGGGTTTTAGTAGGAGACCTGCAGGATGTTGCCCGCCGCCTGCTAGTCTTTGGAATGCACGTGCATATCGGCATCCCCGACCGGGACTTACGCATTGACGTCATGAATCAAATCGCTTATTTCATGCCTCATATCCTGAGTCTTTCCACCTCCTCTCCTTTTTGGCTTGGACGCAACACCGGCTTGAAATCCTATAGAAGTGTTGTTTTTCAAGATCTTCCGCGGACTGGTCTCCCCGAGTACTTTGATTCTGCCACAGAATATGATGAGTTTGTCCAAACCCTGATCAAAACCCACTGCATAGACGAGGCCACTAAGATCTGGTGGGACATCCGCCCTCATCCCAAGTTCCCAACCCTGGAGTTCAGGATCTGCGACTGCACGACCAAAATAGACGAAGTCATTGCCATTGCCGCTCTCCTACAAGCCATGGTCGCTAAGCTGATTCAGTTACGGGAAAACAATCAGAGCTGGCGCCGTTACCGCAGGGCCTTGATCGCTGAAAACAAATGGCGGGCAGTCAAAGCAGGGATCGATGGGGACTTGTTGGATTGGGGGAAAGAAAAAGAAGTGCCCTTGCGTTCTCTAGTGGAAGAGTTGTTGGAAATACTGGGCGACGTCCTGGACCAGTTGGACACTCACGAAGAAGTAGACTATATCCGAACCATCCTCAAGGAAGGGACAAGCGCCGATCGACAACTGCGGAAATACGAGGAAACGGAGAGCTTTGAAGCAGTCGTCGACATGTTGGCAGACGAAACCATGCTGGGACTGTAGTTCGTGCTTTCGTGCTGTCGTGCTTTCGTGTCCTGAGAGATGTACGTCCCCGACTCCGCTTGAACCCTTTATTTCCGTACCCTTTTTCTCCCTCCGGAGCCCCAACGGGGCGACAAGGGTGACTGACCGGCTACATAGCCCTGGGTAAGATTCAGCAACAGACAAGAGCCCTGTAAGGGCGGCACAGAGAGCAAGGATTTCGGAGTGCCGCCCTTCCAGGGCTCCACGCAAACACTGCTCAATTACCAGGGGTTGACACCCCTGGCTATTTCCTGTCGCCCCCTTGGGGCTCCGGAGATCTCTGGTGGGAATCACATACCTCAGCAGGCTATGACCTGGAGTTGTATGGGGATTCGTCACCGAATGGTGAAAACGATTTGGGACTGTGTAGGGGGAAGATGAGGGACAGGCCCTGGGGCCTGTCCCTCATCTTCCTAACGAGCGGCGCCCTCTTGGACGATCCGCTCCAGAGCCGCCTCTGCCTGCCGTTGGGGGTGCACGAAGACATCCACTGTCGCCCGCTTCTCATCGGCTGAGAAAAGGCCGGCCTCTCCCCATGATCGCGGCGGAATCAGCACGAAAACCGACTGCAGGAGAAAGAAACCCCACAGTGCCACTGGCACGCTTCCCGTCTTGGTGAAGAGATACCCGGCAAAAATCAATCCTGCTCCCGACACCAGGCCATCCAGAGCAATGGCGATCAGACTGCGTTGAAAGAGCAGTGAACGGTTCAGACTGATCATGAGTGCCAGTGCCCCGACCATCATCGAGTTGGTGAGAGGCAGGAAAGAGAGGGCCAGTCCGATCACCAGACTTGCGGTGGCCAGGGTGAGCGCCCCCACATGGGTTTTGGCTGTCCTCAGCAAATAGAAGCAATAAGCGAGATAGCCACTTAGTGTGATCAACCGGAAGGCCAGAGAAAATGGCAGGGCTGCTTTGACCCCCCACCATACCGGCACCGCGAAGACAGCAACCACAAAAGCGAATGCGATTCCCCCAAAAATGGTGGGCCGTTTCATGAGGCACCTCCCTTGTCGAGACCGTCGCGAATCCGAATCCACTCCAGTTCGATTTCTTCCTCACTCACCTGCATGCCGCCGGGATAGCCTCGACCGGCACCGCTATCAGCGGTGGAGAGAATGGACTCGGCAACAGAGAAGGCTGAGTCCTCCGCTGCCGTCGGCACAAACAGTTTGGCCTTTTCGACTATCGACTCGAGTTGGCCCTGCTGAAGATCGATCTCCTGCTTGTTCCTCTCGTGGAGTTTCTCCCCGGCCGAGATACGCTGCTGTACAACTGCCAGATGTTTCTCCAAAGCAAGCTTGCGCCCCACCGTTTTGCGGGCCAGGTCCTCAGAGCCCTGCTTCAAGCAAAGCTTCACATCTTCTTGAACCTTTGCCAGCTGCTCGTCGGAATAGACCTCGGCCGCTTTCAGCGAGGCCAGGTTCCTGTGGTCTCTGGCCAGCCGGGCTCTCTTCAAGTCGAGAGCCTCCTGCATCTCTCGAATCGCCTGCTTCAGAATCGCTTCTGGCTCTTCGATGATATCGAGGACGGCGTGTACATCGGCATGAAAAAGTCGTCTGATACGATTGGCAATAACCATAATATTCCTCCTAGTTGGTGTTCTTGTTGACTGCTCTTTGAAGCTCCTGACTCTCACCCAAAAATGACTTGGCGGCACGGTTCTGCTTGTCCCTCTGGGCGGGGCCCTGGAAGGCGTCATCGACTTTTGCTTCCAGTTCGTCCAGTTGGGAGTTTGCCTCCTTCTTTAAACCGGGCACGGCCTGATCTGCTTCCTCCAGACGTTCTCTATAGTCTTTCAGCAGCTCCTGGGCCTGCTCCCGATCTCCTCTGCGAACAAAGTCACCCACTTCTCTCATGACCGAGCCCAGGTTGTTCTTGAGCCAGGCGTTCCGATAGAGATCCTTGTCGATGGAAGCTACAGCCTCATCTTTTCGCTCTGCGGGAACGCAGGCGATGGTCAATCCTGACGATTTGAGCTCCTGTTTGTAGGAACGACCGTCCACCCGGTAGCTCAAGTCGATGTTGCCCAGCGTGTACTCAGCTGGCACGTGATTGGCGACCCTGAGCGTGGCCATGAAGCTTTTTTGACTATCCTGGAAAAGCTGACCGGTCCGGATTACGGCCGTTCTTCCCTCCAGAACAAAGGGATAACCGGCGGCCTCCACAAGCTCCACACCGATGGGGAGCTGGATTCGCATCTGGGAACTGTCGGCGTAGACGTCGCGAGAGTCGTCCAGCTCCTGGGCCAGGATCGTGCCCAGCGATTCCAGATGCTCGAGATAACTGAAGCTGCCCATGCCGTTATCAGCCAGAGAAGCCATAAGGGTCTCGTTGAATCCCAGTCCCATGCCAACAGTGGAAAGAACGCTGCCCTGATCCGCAATCCGTCTGGCAATGGCGGCAAGTTCCACCGGATGGACGATACCAACATTGGCCTCACCATCGGACAGAAGGATGACCCGTCGGCTCCGCTCTGACACGCGTAAAGCTGCGGCCATCCTTTCGGCGGCCAGGAGTCCGTCGCCCAGATTGGTCGAAGACCCGGGACTCAGGCTGTTCACGATATTTCTAAAGCGCTGGATGTTCGTTTCGTTGGCCCAGACCAATCGCGATTGGACACGGGCGCCGGTATCGAAGGTCACCAAGGCGATGCGGTCACTCGGCGTCAGGCGGTCCAGGAGTGAGTGGACAGCTTGTGTGGCAAACATCCATTTATTGTCCTCTGCCATGGAACCGCTGCGATCCAGAACCACGATGATGTCGGTGGGCATCCTCAAGATGTCCGGCCGCGAAGTCTTGGGGGTAATAACGGACAGGTTTAAGTAGACCGTGCCATCACTCCCCTGGACGATCATCGGCTGGGACAGGGAAGCTTGGAACTTGACACCCGTCCTGGGATGGACAGACGGCTGAGGGTCGATACCACCCACCTGAGGGTATACCGTTGTAAAGGCTCCCGCTCGAACCTGCACCCAGATGACTGTGGCCAGGATACCGAGCAGTAAGGCCAGTATGCCGCCCCGGCGAGATCTTCCAAATGATTGGAATCTGGTTAGTACGTTCATGTTGTTCTCCTTTCAGTTGTCTTGGTTTTGGTTGTTTGTTAACGCCATTTCGCTCCTACCCATACTGACCGATCCACAAACCAAATTAGTAGACAACTCTCGGTAAAAAGGCAGGCCCCAACTTTTACAAAGGGTTTACACACGAACGAGAAGAAAGGCATTAGAATGAAAGACATGAAGCCGGCCAAGCCAAAACTGCTGATCATAGAAGATGAGGAGTCGATCCTTCAGGGACTGGCCGATGTCTTTGTCTATAATGGCTACCAGGTGGAGACCGCTGTGGAAGGCAACTCTGGTTTGGAGATGGCTCTCAGTGGAGACTATCACCTGATTCTTTTGGATATCATGCTTCCCGGTCTTGATGGGTTTAGCGTTTGTAATCGAATCCGTGAGGTGGACCGGCACTTGCCCATCATCATGCTCACAGCCAAGACCTCGGAAGAAGACATCATCAGGGGTCTCAAACTGGGAGCAGACGATTACATTCCGAAACCTTTCTCGGTGGGGCAGCTTCTGGCTCGAGTGGAGGCCGTTCTGAGGCGATCGGGCAAACTCCATACGGACATGAATGCTTTTAGTCTGGGAGATCTCCTCATTCATCCGGAACGTTTGATGGGCACAAGAGACGGGGAAGAGATCCTCTTCACCCGCCGCGAGCTCGAGATCCTGGTGTACCTCAGCCGGGCAGCCCGCCCGGTCTCGCGGCCGGAATTGCTGCGGGAAGTATGGGGCTACGCGAATGTCGAGTATCTGGAAACCCGAACGGTCGATATCCACATAGCCAAGCTGCGGCGCAAGATCGAGAGAGATTCCAGTCAACCCAGATTGTTGGTGACGGTTCGTGGCGAGGGCTACCAGTTGAAGGGGAAAGAATGAAAAGACTGCGTCTGTATTTCGCGCTTTTCTTCATCTTGCTGGCTGTCCCCATTGTGATCCTGTTAAGACACACTTATAACAATCTGGAACAGGAGTCCTTCTTCCTCTATCGCAGGACTGCTGAGGGCCTGATGGCAACGGTCCACCAGCGGCTTCAGGAGAACCTCCTGGTTGAAGAGCAGCGCCCTTACACACACTACCGCTATATTCACGTCGCCGATCGACCGGTTCCGCAGCAGGAAGGGTTAAACCTGTCACCGCTTGCCAGCTTTCCAGTACAATCGGAGATCCCAGGCATCCTGGGATATTTCCAGATTGATCCGGACGGAAGCTTCCACACTC